>NZ_JBFBDO010000172.1:0-10724 GCF_040683335.1 Kitasatospora sp. NPDC093806 | reverse complement strand
GCCGGACGCCCCCGGCGCCGGGGGCGTCCGGCCGGCCGTGCCGGGATTCTGGCGCTCAGCCGGGGGCAGCAGCCCGCCGCCGTCCCCGGCCGGTGCGTGGCGCCACCGTCCCTTGCTCGGTGCGTGGACGTGTGCGGGTGTTCGACTCATCCCCCATCCGGGCGAGCGAGCGGAGAGGCTCCTGCTCGCTCGCCCGGGCCGACCGGCCGCCCCGAGCCCCCGGGGCTCAGCGCGGTGAGCTGCTCGGGGTGGCGGCCGGGGTGGACGGGCCGGTGGACGGGGTGGTGCTCGGCGAGGCCGTCCCCGTCGGGGTGGCGGTCGGACCGCCCGTCGGGGTCGGGGTCGGTGTGGCGCTCGGAGTGTGGCTGGGGGTGGCCGTACCCGAGGGGGTGGAGGCCGGGCTGCTCGGGCCGGGGGACGGGTGCTCGGTGGCGGTCGGGCTCGGGCTGCTGCTCGGGGACGGGCCCGGTTCGGTGGTCGGGCCGGCGCCGCCCGGCTCGGCCGGTGCCGGGGTGGCGCCGCCGCGGTGCTGGGGGCCTCCCTCCAGGGTGACCACGGCCTGCGAGGGCGGCAGCGCGATCCGGGCGGTCCACCGGGTGGCGGGGGCGAGGTCGTCGTCGACGCTGACGATCACGGTGATCCGCTGCCCGGGCGCGAGCGTTCCCGCGTCCCGGCTGAGCCGCAGCCAGCCGGCGTCCACGACGGCGTGCCAGCGGATCTCGGTGGTGCCGGAGTTGGTGAGGGTGAGCACGGTCCGGTTGCCGTACTCGCCCGCCTCGACGGTCAGCAGCCCGGACGGAGCCGGAGCTGGGGCCGCGCTCCCACCGCCCTCCGGAACACCACCCGCACCACCCGCGCCGGGCAGCCCACCCCCCACCGCCCCGACGGCGGGGGCCGGCGCGGCGACCAGGGTCGGGCTGCCGAGCGGGGTCGCGCCATGGGCCGGGACCGGAATCAACGGTCCCTGGATCCCCGGCAGCAACGTTTCTGCAGCGATTGGCCCGGCACCGGCCAGCTCCATCCCGGCCGCCACCGCGCCGACCCCACCGACCGTACCCACCGCCCCCGCCACCGCCGTCGGCCGGACCGGACGGTGCCCGGCCGCCTCCCGGCCGTCCTCCTCCATTCGCACCGACGAGACCGACGCCGCCGTGGCGGGTCCGCCGCCACCCCGGTGTCCGGCCCAGAGCGCGACGACCGGTGCCGCCAGGACGGCGGCCAGCACCCCGGTGGTGACCACCCGCCGCCGCACCGTCGGCCCCCGCCCGGCGTCCGGGGCGCGGTGCCGGGGGAACCCGCTCCGGTCGAACCGGAGTCCGGGCTCGGTCACCGGCAGCGGTCCGGCGGTCCGCCGTCCGGCCGGCTCCCGCCCGGCCGACGGCAGGAACGCGACCACCCCCGCCGCCACCACCCCGGCGGGCTCGGGCTCGGGCAGCGGCGCGGAGAGCACCGACAGCCCCGACAACCCGGCCGCGCCCGCCGGCACCTCGTCCGCGACCCGCTCCGCCGTCCCCCGGCAGGTCGGGCAGTCCACCACGTGCTGGACCAGTTCGCGGCGCAGCGCCGGGCCGAGCACCCAGTCGCGCCAGCTCTCCGCCCCGGCACCGCCGAGCCGGTCCAGTTCGGGGCAGCTGCCGACGCCGAGCACCAGCAGGGCGGACCTGGTCCGGTCGACCTCGGCCCGGGCCGAGACGAGCAGCGTCCGGACGGTCTCGAACGGCAGGCCCAGGACGGCGGCCACCTCGATCGGGGTCAGCCGGTGGCGGACTGACAGCTCCAGCGCCTCGCGCTGCTCGGGGTCGGTGCCGGCCGCCTCGGGCCAGGCGAGTGAGGCCAGCTCGCGCCGCCGCCGGACCGCCTCCGCACCCTCTCCGCCCTCGCCCGCCGCGCCGTCCACCCCATCCGTACCGCCGTCCGCCTCGTCCGCCAGCCGTCGCAGGCAGCAGTACCGGGCCAGCGAATACAGCCAGGCCCGGACCAGCCCGGGCTCGGCCAGCCGGTTGCCGTGCCGGACGGCCAGCTCGCGCACCTCGCGCAGCGCCGCGTCGGCCGCCGCGTGTTCGCACAGCACCGAGAGGCAGTAGGTGAAGAGGCCGTCCACCTGTCGCTCGTACGCCGCGAGGACGGCGTCGCGCGGCCCTTCCGTACTCGTTGTCACCCATCCGACGGTAGAGAGGCCGCCCGCCCGCACTGAGCCATTCCGCCCGGTTGTACTTCTTTCGGGTAACAACATCGCCCATTCGTGGACCCGCGCCCGCTCCCGGCCCGTCCCCGCGCTCCCCGCCCATCTCCGCGCCCGGAGCCCGCCCCCGCGCCCACCCGTCCCCGCGTTGTCGTACCCACCCGCTACGGTGACCGCATGGCTGCCCGTACCAAGACCACCGCCAAGCCGCGCCCGGCCTACCGCTGCACCGAGTGCGGCAACCAGCTGCCCAAGTGGGTCGGCCGCTGCCCGGAGTGCAACGCCTGGGGCACGGTCGAGGAGTACGGCGCGGTGCCGATCCGGACGACCGCCGCCGGCCCGGTCAGCGCGCCCGCCCGCCCGATCGCCCAGGTGGACGGCCAGGTGGCGACGGCCCGCTCCACCGGCGTGCCGGAGCTGGACCGGGTGCTCGGCGGCGGCCTGGTCCCGGGCGCCGTGGTGCTGCTGGCCGGCGAGCCCGGCGTCGGCAAGTCCACCCTGCTGCTGGACGTCGCCGCCAAGGCGGCCACCGCCCAGCACCGCACCCTCTACGTGACCGGCGAGGAGTCGGCCGGCCAGGTCCGGCTGCGCGCCGACCGGATCAACGCGCTCTCCGAGCACCTCTACCTGGCCGCCGAGTCCGACCTCGGCGCCGTGCTCGGCCACATCGAGGCGGTCAACCCGGGCCTGCTGATCCTGGACTCGGTGCAGACCATCGCCTCCGCCGAGCTGGACGGCGCCCCCGGCGGCCCGGCCCAGGTCCGCGAGGTGGCCGGCGCGCTGATCCGGGCGTCCAAGGAGCGCGGCATGGCCACCCTGCTGGTCGGCCACGTCACCAAGGACGGCCAGATCGCCGGCCCCCGCCTGCTGGAGCACCTGGTGGACGTGGTGCTGAGCTTCGAGGGGGACCGGCACGCCCGGCTGCGCCTCATCCGCGGGGTCAAGAACCGGTACGGCGCGACCGACGAGGTGGGCTGCTTCGAGCTGCACGACGAGGGCATCGTCGGCCTGGCCGACCCGTCCGGCCTCTTCCTGACCAGGCGTGACAAGCCCGTCCCGGGCACCTGCCTGACCGTCACCCTGGAGGGCAAGCGCCCGCTGGTGGCCGAGGTGCAGGCGCTGATGGTGGATTCGCAGATCCCCTCCCCGCGCCGCACCACCTCGGGCCTGGAGTCGCCCCGGATCGCGATGATCCTGGCGGTGGTGGAGCGGCACGGCGGGGTGAAGCTCGGCAAGCAGGACATCTACACCGCGACGGTCGGCGGGGTGAAGCTGACCGAGCCGTCCGCCGACCTCGCGGTCGCGCTCGCGGTGGCCAGTTCCTCCACCGACACCCCGCTGCCCAGCAACCTGGTGGCGATCGGCGAGGTCGGCCTGGCCGGCGAGGTGCGGCGGGTGACGGGTGTGCAGCGGCGGCTGGCCGAGGCGCACCGGCTGGGCTTCACGCACGCCCTGGTCCCGCCGGACCCGGGCAAGGTCCCGCCGGGCATGAAGGTGGTCGAGGTGTCCGACATCGGCGAGGCGCTGCGGGCCATTCCGGGCCGCCGCCGGGCCGCCGCCAAGCCGAAGGGTGAGGCACCGTCGGCGCCGCCGGCCCCCCGGGCGCACCGGCCGGTGGCCGCTCCCGACGAGCTCATGGAGGGGTGGGAGCCGCTCGACTCCGACGAACTGCGCTGACCCAAGCCCTGTCGTTGCCGCACGCAGTTAGACTTTCCCCTGTCTCATTGGTGATAAGGCAGTACTAAGCGACAGAGCAACAGACCGTAGGCCGGCGCCCCGCGCGAGGCGCGCGGTACGGGGCGACCGGAGGAGTCACGTGGCAGCCAGCGACCGGGCGGACAAGTCCTCCCGCGAGGAGGCCCTGCTGCGGGCCTCCCTCACCGCCATCGCTCCCGGAACCGCGCTGCGCGACGGCCTGGAGCGGGTGCTGCGGGCCAACACCGGCGGGCTGATCGTGCTCGGCTTCGACAAGACCGTCGAGCCGATCTGTACCGGCGGGTTCGTGCTCGACGTCGAGTTCACCGCGACCCGGCTGCGCGAGCTGTGCAAGCTCGACGGCGCCGTGGTGCTGGACAAGGACATCACCAAGATCGTCCGGGCCGGGGTGCACCTGATGCCGGACTCCACCATCCCGACCGACGAGACCGGGACCAGGCACCGCACCGCGGAGCGGGTCAACCGGCAGACCGGTTTCCCGGTGGTGGCGGTCTCGCACTCGATGCGGCTGATCGCCATGTACGTCAACGGCACCCGTCGGGTGCTGGAGGACTCCACCACCGTCCTCTCCCGCGCCAACCAGGCGCTGGCCACCCTGGAGCGCTACAAGCTGCGCCTGGACGAGGTGGCGGGCACGCTCTCCGCGCTGGAGATCGAGGACCTGGTGACGGTCCGGGACGTCACCGCGGTCGCGCAGCGGCTGGAGATGGTCCGGCTGATCGCCACCGAGATCGCCGGCTACGTGCTGGAGCTCGGCATCGACGGCCGGCTGCTCTCGCTCCAGCTGGACGAGCTGATCGCGGGCGTGGAGCCGGAGCGCGAGCTGGTCGCCCGGGACTACTTCCCGGAGCGCGCGGCGAAGAAGGGCCGGACCGTCACCGAGGTGCTGGCGGACCTGGAGGCGCTGACCCACGCCGAGCTGCTCGACCTGCAGACGGTGGCCAAGGCGCTCGGCTACTCGGGCACGCCGGAGTCGCTGGACTCGGCGGTCTCGCCGCGCGGCTACCGGCTGCTGGCGAAGATCCCGCGGCTGCCCAACACGGTGATAGAGCGCCTGGTGGAGCACTTCGGCGGGCTGCAGAAGCTGCTGGCCGCCAGCATCGACGACCTGCAGACGGTCGAGGGCGTCGGCGAGACCCGGGCCCGCTCGGTCCGCGAGGGCCTGTCCCGCCTTGCCGAATCGTCCATCCTGGAGCGCTACGTCTGATCGACGGCCCCGAGCGCGACGAACCCGAGCGCGACGGCCCCGAGTACGACGGCCCCGAGTACGACGAACCCGGACGCGACGAACACGACGGAGCCCGGACCGCCTGAGCGGTCCGGGCTCCGTCGTCGTTCGGGGACGGGGATGACCCCCGGTCAGTTCTCCAGCCGGATCGAGGAGCGGGCCGAGGCCTGCCCGCCGGAGAGGCCGGTGAGGTCGGCGACCACCAGGTAGTTGCCGGCCGGCGCGGGCGCCGCGTCGGCGGTGGCGCACTGCGGCTTGCTGCGGACCCGGTCCCAGCTGAAGGTCTCGGTCAGCCCGCCGTTGGCGGGGAGCTGGACCCAGCCGCTGCCGCGGTCCGTCGGGCAGTCGCCGGAGGACCAGATGCGCTCGCCGTTGCTGGCGGTGACGGTGATCGCGGAGGCGGTCCGGCCCAGGTCCACCCGGCAGTTGGTGCCGGAGGAGTTGTTGATGGTCAGCGCCAGCTTGGGCTTGTCCTTGGGCTGGTAGGCGTTCTGGGCGCTGGACAGGCCGAGCGACACCTGCGAGGAGGCGCAGACCGGCAGGACCATGACCTCGGGGGTGTTCACCGCGGGCGTCCCGCCGCCGGTGCCACCGGCTCCACCGGTGCCGCCCGTACCGCCGCCCGCGCCGCCACCGGTGCCGCCGCTCGCCGCGCCGCCGGGGGTGCCGGCCGTGCCGCCCGCGGCCGCCCCGCCGGTGGCGGGTGCCGGGTTGGCGCCGCCGCCGGTCGTGCCGCCGGTGCTGAGGCTGACGTCGCCGCCGCCGGAGCCGCCCACCGCGCCGCCGGCGGCGCTGCCGCCGCCGTTGCCGCCGGGGCGGGAGTTGTTGGCCGGCCCGCTCGGCGAGGCGCCCGGCGTGATCGCCTGGGCGGGCGCCTGGCTCTGGGACTGGGTCGGCGCGGCCTGGGCGGCCTTGTCCTTCGGGCCGTCACCTCCCCCGCCCTGATCGGACATCAGCCAGACGACGAGGGCGGCGACCGCGACGACGGCGATGAGCACGACGACGCGCCGACGCCAGTAGATCGAGGCCGGCAGCGGTCCTACGGGTTGACGCAGAGAGGGCACGCCCAAACTCTACGAGACAGTGTGTGCCCCTTGACGCACCAACACCGCACAGTCACCCCTTCCTTCACATGATCCGCCATTTGAGCCGTTCGGGGGAGGCCGAATGGGGTGTTTTGCGGAGCTGTCCGGAATCCCATGATCCGCTTCGGCTGCCGCCGCGCGCGTGGGAGGATCGAAGGGCCATGGCTGCCAACACCGTCACCCCCGCCGTTCCGGCCCCCGCGTCCGCCACCCGGACGCCGGAGCCCGCCCAGCCGCTGCCCGCCTCGCCGCTGCCCGCGCTGCCGCTGCCCGTCCTGCACGCGACCGTCCTCGACTGGTACGAGGCCAACGCCCGCGACCTCCCCTGGCGCACCCCGGACGCCTCGCCCTGGGCCGTGATGGTCAGCGAGTTCATGCTCCAGCAGACCCCGGTGAAGCGCGTCCTGCCTGCCTGGCGGGCCTGGATGGAACGCTGGCCGACCCCGGCCGACCTGGCCGCCGACGCGCCCGGCGAGGCCGTCCGGATGTGGGGCCGGCTGGGCTACCCGCGCCGGGCGCTGCGTCTGCACGGGGCCGCGGTGGCGATCACCGAGGAACACGGCGGCGAGGTCCCGCAGGACCACGCGACCCTGCTCTCGCTGCCCGGCGTCGGCGAGTACACGGCGGCGGCGGTGGCCTCGTTCGCCTTCCGGCAGCGGCACGTGGTGCTGGACACCAACGTCCGCCGGGTGTTCGCCCGCGCGGTGACCGGCGTCGAGTACCCGGCGCAGGCCACCACGGCGGCCGAGCGGCGGACCGCGACCGCGCTGCTGCCCGACGCCGCCGGGACGGCCGCCACCTGGGCGGTCGCCGTGATGGAGCTGGGCGCGCTGGTCTGCACGGCCCGCGGCCCCGAGTGCGGCGACTGCCCGCTGTTCACCTCCTGCGCCTGGCAGCGGGCCGGCTGCCCGCCCTACGAGGGCCCGGCCCGGCGCGGCCAGACGTACGAGGGGACCGACCGGCAGGTGCGCGGCAAGCTGCTCGCGGTGCTCCGCGAGGCGCACGGCACGGTGCCGCAGGCCCGGCTCGACGCGGTCTGGCCGGACGCCGTGCAGCGGGCCCGCGCCCTGGACGGCCTGGTCGCCGACGGCCTGGTCGAGCCGGTCGAGCAGGGCGTCTACCGGCTCCCGCAGTAAGCCGGCTCCCGCAGCAGCCCGGACGCGGACACGGGGAGGCCCCCGCACCGGAACCGGTGCGGGGGCCTCCCCGTGACGTCCCGCGATCAGATCGCGACGGCCTCGATGTCGGCCGCGGCACCCTTGCCGCCCTTGCCGTCCTTGCCGCCTTCGGCGTCCGCCGGCGGACCGCCGGCCCCGCGCAGCGGCACCTCGCGCATGAACACCGCGGCGGCGACCGCGATCACCGCGACGGCCGCACCCCACAGGAAGACGGTGTGCATGCCGTTGGCCACCGCGTGGTGGTAGGCGTCCTGGACCGGCGCGGGCAGCGCCTTGAGCGCGGCCGGGCTCAGCTGCGCCGGGTCGCCGCCCTGCGAGCCGCCCGCCCCGGCGGCCGAGCCGAGCCGCTCCTGCATGGTCTCGGTGACCCGGCTGTTGAACAGCGCGCCGAACAGCGCCACACCGAACGAGCCGCCGATGGTGCGGAACAGGGTGGCGGTCGAGCTGGCCACGCCCATGTCCTTGAGCTCGACGCTGTTCTGCGCGACCAGCATGGTGATCTGCATCAGGAAGCCCATGCCGGCGCCGAGCACCACCATCCAGCAGGCGGAGGTGAAGCCGGAGGTGTCGGTGGAGAGGGTGGAGAGCAGCACCATGCCGACGGCCATCACGATGGTGCCGAGGATCGGGTAGATCCGGTACTTGCCGGTCTTGGTGACGGCCTGGCCGACCACCAGCGAGATCACCAGCATGCCGAACATCATCGGCATCAGCAGCAGCCCGGAGTTGGTCGCCGAGGCGCCCTGCACGGTCTGCTGGTAGAGCGGCAGGAAGACGGTCGAGCCGAACATGATGAAGCCGACCACGAAGCCGATGATCGAGACCAGGGTGAAGTTCAGGTTCCGGAACAGCGACAGCGGCAGCATCGGCTCCTCGACCCGCTGCTCGACGTAGCAGAAGCCGATCAGCGTGGCGGCGGCCAGCGCGGTCAGGCCGAGGATCTGCTTCGAGCCCCAGGCGTACTCCTGCCCGCCCCAGGTGGTGATCAGGGTGAGCGAGGTGATGCCGGTGGTGAGCAGGATCGCGCCCAGGTAGTCGATCCGGGCCTTGCTGCGGACCTTCGGCAGCTTCAGCGTGACGACCACGACGGCGAGCGCGACGGCGCCGAGCGGCAGGTTGATGTAGAAGGTCCAGCGCCAGTTCAGGTGGTCGGTGATGAAGCCGCCGACCAGCGGTCCGCCGATGGTGGCGAGGGCCATCACGGCGGCGAACATGCCCTGGTACTTGCCGCGGTCGCGCGGCGGGACGAGCGCACCCATGATCGACATCACGCCGACCATCAGACCGCCGGCGCCCAGGCCCTGGAGGGCGCGGAAGCCGATCAGCTCGGTCATGTCCTGGGAGAGGCCGGACAGCGCCGAGCCGGCCAGGAAGATCACGATCGAGGTGAGGAAGGTGCCCTTGCGGCCGTAGAGGTCGCCGAGCTTGCCCCAGATCGGGGTGGAGGCGGCGGTGGCCAGGGTGTACGAGGTGACCACCCAGGCCAGGTGCTCGGCGCCGCCGAGCTCGCCGACGATGGTCGGCATCGCGGTGCCGACGATCAGGCCGTCGAGCATGGCGAGCAGCATGGTGACCACCAGGCCGACCATGACCAGGCGGATCTCACGGGCCGAGCGGGGCTGCTCCTCCTCGGCGGATTGCTTCTCGGGGGCCGCGTCGTCGGCCTTGGGGTGTGACATGGGTGGCGTCTCCCGGGCAGGGGGTCGGGCGACCGGCTCGGCCCGTGAGGGCCTCCCTTACTTGTCGCCCGGCTAGTTTGTGGACCGTCGGCACGGTAGGTTGTCCACTAGCCGGTCGTCAAGCCAGTTTTTCGCGGGGCGTCCGGCCGGGAAGAATGAGCACCGGACCAACCGACGCAGTCAGAGGCAGGCCATGGCGACGCACAGCCCCCGTAGCGACACCCGGGCCCGCATCGTCGCGGTCTCGCTTGAGCTCTTCTCCGAGCAGGGCTACGAGCGCACCTCGCTGCGTGAGATCGCCGACCGGCTCGGCGTCACCAAGGCCGCCCTCTACTACCACTTCAAGACCAAGGAAGACATCGTCCACGGCATCGTGGCCACCACGGCCGCGCCGATCGACGAGCTGATCGCCTGGGGGCACGAGCAGACCTGGTCGCCCGAGGTGCGGGACGAGCTGATCCGCCGGTTCGCGGCCGGGATCTCCGAGCGGGCGCCGCTGCTGCGCTTCTTCCAGGAGAACCAGCCCGCCATGCGCGACCTGTCGGCCGGGCGGGAGTTCCGGGCCCGGATGATCAACCTGGTCCGGCTGGTGCACGGTCCGGAGGCGAGCTTCGAGGACCGGCTGCGTGCGGCGATGTCCCTGTTCACCATCAACTCGGCGCTGTTCCTGCTCCACCAGGAGCCGGACGTGCCCCGGGTCAGCGAGGTCGCGGTCGCGCCGGCGACCCGCGAGGAGGCGATCGCGGCCGCCCAGCACGTCGCGCTGGAGATCGGCGGCCTGATCGGCCGGCCCTAAGCGCCCGGGGCCGGCGCCGCGGCGGAGGCCGGGATCAGAACCCGGTGACCCCGTGCGCGGCGAGGTAGGCGATCGGGTTGATCACCGCGCCGTACTGGTTGCTGGAGCGGATCTCGAAGTGCAGGTGCGGCCCGGTCGAGTTGCCGGTGTTGCCGGAGCGGCCGATCTGCTGCCCCGCCGCGACCCGCTCGCCGGGCGCCACCGAGACCGCCGACAGGTGCGCGTACTGGGCGAACCGGCCGTCCGCCAGCCGCAGCACGACCTCCTTGCCGTACGCGCCGTCCCAGCCGGCCGAGACCACCGTGGCGCCGCCGACGGCGAGCAGCGGGGTGCCCGGGTCGACCGCGAAGTCCACGCCGGTGTGGTAGCCGGCGGCGTACTCGGGGTTGCGGACGCCGTACGGGTTGCTGGTCGGCGCGCCCGGGACGGGGGCGGACCACGCGGCCGCGGGGGCGGGCGCGGCCGGGGCCTCCGGAGCGCGCTGGGGGGCCTGCTGCGGGGCCTGCTCCGCCCCGTCGGCGGGCGCCTGGTCGGCGGGCGCGGCCTGGTCGGCGGAAGCGGTCTGGCCGGCCGCCTCGGCCGCCTCGGTGGCCGAGGCGGCACCGGCGGTCTGCAGGTTGGCGGCGATCGCCACGAACTCCTGGGCCGACTCCTGCTCGGAGGCCAGCGTGTACGGGCTCGGGCCCGCCACCTGGACCAGCCCGGGGGTGGGCGCCGCGCCGTGCAGCGCGGTGAACGCCGAGCTGCCGGGGGTGGTCGGGGCGATGGTCTGCGCGGCGGCGCTGCCCGATCCGGCGAGCACCAGGGCGCCGGTCAGGACCACCGCTCCGGCCGCGGCGGCGGTGGTGGAACGGTTCCGG
>NZ_JBFBDO010000171.1:0-10752 GCF_040683335.1 Kitasatospora sp. NPDC093806 | reverse complement strand
ACCCGCCGACTTCCTGTGCGCCCGCGGGACGGCTCAGGCCGTGGGGGCCGGGGAGGCGGTGAGGGTGAAGGCCTGGGGGTAGCCGAGGGCGGCGGTAGGCGGGTTCGAGGCCCGACAGGATGGTGTCGAAGCGGCGGGTGCTGGTCGTGGAGTCGACCTGGAGCCGGCTGATCTGGAGCGGATGGGAGGGGAGCCGGGGGCCGAGGCGGTGGTCGGAGAGGAAGCCGAGCCGGTAACCCAGCTCCTGCAGGACGGTTTCGGCACGGACGTCGTGCCCGCCGTCGGGGTACGCGAAGGCGGTCGGCGGTTCGCCCAGCCAGTGGGTCAGGGCCTCGTGCGCGCCGGTGATCTCGGCCCGGACGGTGACGTCGTCGCAGCGCCCGAGGCACGGGTGCCCCTGGGTGTGGTTGCCGATGGCGATCCCGCCCTCGCGGAGCGCCACCAGGTCGGCGGGGGTGAGCTGCTCCTGGCCGGGCGGGCGCCGGTCGGCGCTGACGCGCAGTTCCTGGAGGCTGCGCCGGCGGTCCGGGTCGGGCATCGCCTTGAGCCGGCGGAGCAGCTGGGAGGGGTGGCCGCAGTCGAGCGAGCGGGCGCGTCCGCCGTGCCGGGCGAGGAAGTCGGCCTCGTGCCACCAGAACGGTTTCTCGGTGCCGATCAGCTCGGAGATGACGAAGGCGGCGGCCGGGATGCCGCGTTCGATGAGCGCGGGCAGCGCATGGGTGAGGACGCTGCGGTCGGCGTCGTCGAAGGTCACCAGCACGCTGCGGGCGGGCAGCGGGCGCCGTTCGGCGACGGCCTGCTGCACGGCGGCCAGCGAGACGGGTGTCGCGAGTCTTCGCAGCCGGTCCAGCTGGGCGCCGAAAGAGCGCGGGTCGGTCACGCCGTGGTAGGCGAGCACGGCGAGCCGCTGGGCCGCGCGGGCGCGGAACAGCGGTTGGACGGGGGCGGGTCCGGGCCTCGCCCGCGCGCGTGCCCACCCCGGGCCCGGATAACCCCGGCGGGCGCGGAACCGTCCCAGTGGGTGCCACCCGGTGGCCGACCGGCGCGGCGCGGGATTGCATGGGAGAGCCCGATCCCCTGCTCCGGGAGGCAACCGTGTACGAGATGTGGGCCGAGTCCGATCCGGCGGTCGAACCGTCGGCGCTGATGTGGCACGTGGTGTCGAAGGAGGACGCGTCGACGGCGCTCTGCGGGCAGCTCCTGGAGCTGTCCCGGCGGGTCGTCCCGGGCGGCCTCACGGAGCCGACCGGGGTGCCGGACCGGTACTGCGACCCCTGCCTGCTCACCGTGCGCGACACCATGGCCGCCGCCGGCGGCTGACCGCCCCCGGGTCGCTGGTCACCGGGGCGCCGGATCCTCCTCGGCCGGGTCCGGCGCCCGGCGAGCGCCGCCGCCGCCCCGCTGCCACCCCAGCAGCGCGCCCGCGCACCCGAGGACCAGCAGCCAGCACCCGGTCAGCGCCCACAGCACCGGCGCCGCCGAGGCGACCAGCCCGGCGGCCAGCAGCCCGAGCGGCACCAGCCCCAGCACGGGCAGCGACCGCGGGCGCGCCCCACTGGTGGCCGCCCAGACCCGGCCCCGCACGGCGAGCACCAGCCGACGCACGACCGACGCGCTCCACCCGTCCATCCTCGCCACCTCCTGATCGACCTCCACCCCCGCCCGAGCGGATGCCCCGGACCGCCCCCACCGAACCTGCCGACACCACCGGCCTCGACCGCCCCGGCAACCGGACCGCGATCGAGCACATTCCCCTTGCCGGACCGCCGCCACTGTTCGAGCGCCAACAACGGCCCCACGTGATCGACGATCGACCACGGACGAAGGGGCCTTCTTGGCCGGGCCGGTGCAGACCTCGATGATGGCGGCGGAGCCTTGCCGGTTCGGCGAGGAAGCAATGTCCGGAGGGGGCGGGATGTCCACGCAAAAGCAGAGTGCACTCCAGAGTGATGATTTATCCACGAAGAGCTCTTTTGAGTGCTGGCGGGACATATTGGGGAAGACGCGGGAGTGCGAGGCGACGAGTGCGCACGCGGACGACTTCACGGGGCAGGCACGACGGTTCGACCTGGGGCCAGTGGTGTTACTGGGGTCCTCGTTCCCGTCTGCGCGCTTTCGGCGGACCGAGGAAATGATCCGGCGTTCGGATCAGGAGCTGTACTACCTGACGCTGCTGACCTCCGGATTCCACGGACTCAAGCGCGGCCGGGACCAGGCGGAGACGTTCGGCGTCGGAGACCTCACCATCATCGACAGCTCCACCCCGCACGACGTGCGGATGGTCGGGAGCCAGGCCCCACGTGAGGGAGGTCCGGAGGTCACCGGCGTGGGCATCGACCTACCCGTCTCGATGATGCCGGTCCCCCCGCGCCAGGTGCGCGACCTGCTGGGGCGCCGGCTGTCCAGCCGGGAGGGAACGGGGGCTCTGCTGGCCGACTTCCTGCTGGGCCTGGACCGTCGGGCCTGCGGCTTTCAGCCCGCCGAGGCGGCGCGCCTCGGAACGGTCGTGGCCGACCTGGTGTCGGCGTGGATCGCCCGGGAGCTCGACGCCGAGCACACGCTGAGCCCGGAGGCGCGGCAGCAGGCAGTGATGGAGAGCGTTCGGGCATTCATCCGGGCCAACCTGCACGATCCCGAGCTGACCCCGCGTACGGTCGCCGCCGCGCACAACATCTCGGTCAGCTACCTGCACCGCCTCTTCACCCGGGACTCGGACGGTGAGACCGTCGCCGCGTACATCCGCCGCCAGCGGCTGAGGAAGGCGTACCGCGACCTCACCGACCCCGCCCTGCGCGGCCTGCCGGTCCAGAGCATCGGTGCCCGCTGCGGAATTTCCGGTGCCTCCGAGTTCGGCCGGGCGTTCAAGGCCGCCCACGGGCTCTCGCCCCGTGAGCACCGGCGGCAGGCCTGCCAGGTGTCCGCGGATCAGGCGACGTCGAGCACATAGCTGTCGACGGATCGCATATTTCCCGGCCGGACCGCCCTCCTACTGTGAAAACCGCAGCGGAGACGCACACCGCCGGAGGGGACGGGGGAACGTCCGTCGGGCGCGTACAGCGTGCTGCCTCCAACCACCAGACGCAGGGGGAATCATGATCAGCCGTCTCAAGAAATCGTTGGCAGCCGTCGCTGCCGTTCCGCTCCTCGTCCTCGGCTTGGCCGGTTCCGCCAGTGGCGCGACCGCGGACAACGCCGCCGTCAGCTGGTCGACGACCGACGGCACGCACAACTTCTGCCTGGCCCACGACTCGGTCGAACCGGTGTCGCTCATGTACGTCCCCACCATGACGGGGACGTGCATGGCGCTCAAGGAGACCACCTGGCGGGATGACAACAGCAACCTGAAGGACCCCGACCCCAAAGCCAACTTCTACGCGGAGAAGACGCCCGGCCCCAACGGCAGGTGCCTGACCGCGTTCTGGCAGGGGCAGATCTACCTGGAGCCCTGCTCGAACCCGGTGAACTACTACGAGCAGTGGGACGAGGAATCATTCGGCGGGCACTGGATCCTCAAGAACCGCATGATCAACCGGTGCCTTGCCCACCCGGGGTTCAACCTCGCCATGAAGGACTGCGACGCGAGGGACAGCGAGCAGTACTGGTCCTGACCCGCTCCCACACGCCCACCAGCCAGGCCCACGGCCGGCCGCCCGGGCGGCCGCGTACAGACCAGCTCAGTTCAGCATGTTCAAGGGGGGAACCTTTCCATGTCCCGAACCTCGCACCGCGCCCTACGCGTCGTGGCACTGCTCGCCGCCGTCGGCATCGGATCCGCCGCGCTGGGCGCGACGGGCACCGCCCAGGCCGCGCCCACCGCCGACGGCTCGACCCGCGCGGCGGCCCCGCACCAAACGCCGGGCCACAGCACCGACTTCACGCCGACGGTCGAGAACCCGACCACCGCGACCGCCGAGGAACTCTCGGCAGCGGCGACCGGCGGAAAGGGCAGTGCGCTGCCCCAGGCGCAGGACCAGTCCCTCGCCGCGTCCTCGGCGGCCGGCGGCCGGATCACCCGCAACGAGGTCCTCGCACGCGCCCGATCCTGGGTCGACCAGGGCGTCCCGTACAGCCAGACCGCCTACTGGACCGACGCCAACGGCAAGTACCGGCAGGACTGCTCCGGATTCGTCTCGATGGCCTGGCACCTTCCGTCCTCGGGCGGCAACAACTACGGCGAGACCACCTGGACCCTCCCCACCTTCGCCACCAAGCTCGGGAGTTACGACGACCTGAGGCCCGGCGACATGATCGACAACATCTCCAGCCACGTCGTCCTGTTCACCGGCTGGGCCGACAGCGGCCACACGGTCGCCAACATCATGGAGGAGGCCCGCCCCGGCACCAATGCCCGCGCCTCCACCTACACCCGCAGCTACCTCAGCTCCGGCGGCTACCAGCCCTACCGCTTCAACAACATCGTCGACGCCCAACCGACCGGAATCGGTGTGTACCGGCCGGGGGACCAGATGTTCTACGAGGCGGACAGGTCGGGCGGAGTGCTGGGCTACAACCGGTTCGGCGTCGCCAAGGACGTCCCGCTGATGGGGCACTGGAACGCGGGACCGTCCGACACGATGGGCATCTACCGGCCCTCGACCAGCGACTTCGCACTGAGCACCGACAACGCGACGGTCTGGGTGAACGCCAGGTTCGGAAACCCGGGGGACATTCCGGTGGTCGGCGACTGGGACGGACGCGGATACACGACCATCGGCGTCTACCGACCCACCGAGCAGACCTTCTACCTCAGCAACGACAACGCGACCGTGGCGCACACCATCAAGATGGGCAACCCCGGCGACACCCCGATCGTCGGCAACTGGAGCGGCACCGGCAAGACCACCATCGGCGTCTACCGCCCCGGCGACCAGACCTTCTACCTCAGCAACACCAACAACGCCGCGAACGTCGACCACACCATCAGGTTCGGCAACCCCGGCGACATCCCCATCAAGGGCGACTGGAACGGCACCGGCACCGACAAGGTCGGCGTCTACCGACCCGACACCTCCGACTTCTACGGCGCCGGCCAGGACACCAACACCGTCATCTTCACCATGCGATTCGGCAACCCCGGCGACCAGCCCATCACCGGCAACTGGAGCTGACCACCACTACTCGTGAGGCCCGTCAGGATGATGGGGCAGCCGGCTCCCCCGGGATCGGGTGTTTCCGGCCAGGAACGGTCGGCGTATCGGTACCGTTGACACGGTCTATTTGATCTGCTTCGCTGAATTCGCAATTCGTCAGGCACGCGGTAATTGATCTCAGTGCGACATTGGTTCGGCCAACGGCGTAAGGGGAGAATGTGTCGCTGGATTTTGCAGCCCTCCACGAGGATTTTGTGGTGGAGGTTACCGGTGGGACCGGCGTATTTCTGGCGGGGCGCGACGGGGAGGCCGTCAAAGAGGCACTCGCCGGCTATTCGGTCGCTGTGCTCCGCGGGTTGGAGCTGGCTCCGGCGGAGCAGGTGGCGCTGACTCGGCTGCTCGGGGAGCCGGAGGTGGTCACGGATCTGCGCAACCACCATCCCGAAAGCCGGGACATCCTGGTGGTCAACAATTCGAGTGAAAGGCCCGTGGTCGGAAACCGGTGCTGGCACTCGGACCGGTCCTTCCTGCCGGAGCCGACGCGCTACACGATGTTGCGGGCGGAGGTCGTTCCGCCGGAGGGCGGGGACACGCTGATCGCCGACATGGTGGCGGCTTATGCGCAGTCGCCGACCGCCTGGAAGGAATCGCTTTCCGGCGCGGTCGGCGTGCACACCTATGACAAAATCGCCCGCTTGCGCGCGGAGATCCACGGCGAGCCCGTCGAGGAGGGCTACGAGAAGCTGTTCCCGCCGGTCCGTCATCCGGTGGTCCGCGCTCATCCGGAAACCGGCACCCCGGCGTTCTATCTGAACGACTTGTGCATGACCGGCATCGAGGCCCCGGACGGGGGCTCCGTCGCCGTCGCGTTGGACGAGCTGTCCGCGTACGCGACCGAGGACAGGTTCGTCTACCGGCACCACTGGCGGGTGGGGGACGTCCTGATCTGGGACAACGCCAGGGTGCTGCACCGGGCGGACCTGCGGCTGTGGAAGCTGCCGCGCGTCCTGCACCGCACCACCACGGCGGGCCTGCCGCCCCGCCCGGCCGCCGGGTACGCGCCGGACGCGGTCCGCTGAAGCACGGGAGGATGCCCCATGACGGACTCATCGGCTTCCCCGGGCTTCGTGGCGGAGCTGTCCGCCGAGGACGAGCGGCGGTACGACCCCCGGGCGCTGGTGGCGCTGCTGCGCAGGTACGCGGTCCTCGTCCTGCGCGGGATGACGCTGACCCCGGCCGAGCAGGTGGAGCTGACGCGCGGCCTGGGTGAGCCGCTGTTGGACCCGGACACGCACAACAGGCATCCGGACCGTCCGGAGGTCTTCGTCGTGGACAACTCCGGTGCCACACCGGTGGTCGGGAACAACGTCTGGCACACCGACGGCTCGTTCCTGCCCCGGCCCGTCCGGTACACCATGCTGCGGGCGGTGACGCTGCCCCCGTCGGGCGGCGACACCCTGTACGCCGACCTGCAGACCGCGTACGAGAAGCTGCCCGCGCGGTGGCGGGACGCGCTGGCCGGTGCGACGGGCCTGCACACCTACGACCGCATCGCGGCCAGGCGGGCCGAAGCCCACCGCAATCCGGCCGTCTCGGCGTCCGTGTCGGCGCACCCACCGGTCCGCCACCCGGTCGTCAGGGCCCACCCCGACACCGGAGCCCCCGTGCTCTTCGTGAACGACCTCTGCCTCGCGCGCATCGAGTCCGGCGACGGAGCCCCCGTCGAACCGAGCCCGGCGGACCTGGTGGCGCACGCCACCCGGGACGAGTTCGTGCACCGCCACCGGTGGGAGCCGGGTGACGTGGTGGTCTGGGACAACGCCAGGGCCCTGCACCGGTCCGATTTCACCACCGCGCTGGCCCGGGTGATGCACCGCACGACCACCGAGGGTGACGTCCCCTGCGGGTACGGGGCGGGCGGCACGTGATCGTGCGGTCACCGGACGGGCCCGAGCCGATCCGGGAACCGGGCCTGCCGATCGTGGACCCGCACCATCACCTGTGGCCAAACCGCCCCGCAGATTCCGCGGCCGCCCCCGGTGGACGGAACCCCGGCGCCACCCCGTACTCGGTGCGCGACCTGCGCGCCGATACCGGCTCCGGGCACAACGTGACCGCCACCGTCTTCGTGGAGTGCTCCACCGCCTACCGCACCCACGGGCCGCAGCACCTGCGGCCCGTCGGGGAGACGGCATGGGTCGCCGAGCAGCCCGTCTCCGGCGGGCTGCTCAGCGGCATCGTCGGCCACGCGAACCTCCTGGCGGAACCGGCCGAACTCGCCGAGGCCCTGGCGGCCCACGCCGAGGCGGGGAACGGCAGGTTCAAAGGGGTCCGCCACACCGTGGCCTGGGACGCGCACCCGGAGGTGTTCGCCTCCGTCCACCGGCCGCCCCCGGGGCTCCTCCGCGACCGGGCGTTCCGGAGCGGGGCAGCCGAACTCGCACGGCGCGGGCTCGTCTACGAGACCTGGGCGTACTTCCACCAGCTCCCGGAGCTGTGCTCCTTCGCGCGATCGAACCCCGACCTCGTGGTGGTCCTGGACCATCTCGGCGGCCCGGCGGCGACCGGGCCGTACGCCCGGTGCCGGGAGGAGGTGCTGGCGGAGTGGCGGTCCGGCGTCAAGGCGCTGGTGGGCGTGCCCCAGGTGGTGATGAAGCTCGGCGGGATCGGCATGCCCGCGTTCACGCCCGTCGAATTCATCGAGTCGACCCCGATGACATCCGGCAGGATCGCCGACTACTGGGGCCCGCACATCCGCTACTGCATCGAGACCCTGGGGCCCGAACGGTGCATGTTCGAGAGCAACTTCCCGGTGGACCGAAGACTGTGCGGCTACGCCACCCTGTGGAACGCGTTCAAGCTGATCGCCGCGCCCTACTCGGACGCCGACCGGGCGTCCCTCTTCGCCGGTACCGCCCGCCGTACCTACGGCCTCGGATGACGGAAAGGCCGGGTCGTCAGCCGGGTCCCGCGGGTTCCTCCGTCCAGCCGGGGGCGTCGCGGTCCTCCAACTGTTCGCGCAGCCGGGCGAGGGTCGCGGAGAGCAGTCGGGAGACGTGCATCTGGGAGACGCCGATCCGGTCGGCGATCTCGGACTGGGTCCGGCCCTCCCAGAAGCGGAGCCTGAGCACGGTCTGCTCCCGGCGCGGGAGGCCGCCGAGCAGGGGGCGCACGGCGGTGCGGAACTCGGCGAGTTCGATGGCCGGGTCGCAGGAGCCGAGCCGGTCGATCAGGGCGCTGCCGGACTCGTCGGCATCCTGCTCACGCAGGGCGTCCAGCGAGGTGGACCGGTGGATCCGGCCCGCCACCAGGCCCTCGACGACCTCCTCGACGGTGAGGTGGAGGTCCTCGGCGATCTCCTCGGGGTGCGGCAGCCGGCCGAGCAGCTGTTCCAGCCGGTCGGAGCCGCGGGCCACCTGCAGATAGAGCTCCTGCATCCGGCGCGGGACGCGGACCGGCCAGGAGGTGTCTCGGAAGAACCGCTTGATCTCGCCGGCGATGGTGGGGATGGCGTAGGTGACGAACTCCGGACCGCGGTCCGGGTCGTAGCCGTCGACCGCCTTGATCAGGCCGACGGTGCCGACCTGGAGGATGTCGGCCATCTCCTCCGGGCGGTGCCGGAAGCGGCCGGCGATGAACCGCACCAGCGGCATGTTGAGCTCGATGATCGTGCCGCGGACGTAGCTGTAGGCGCGGGTCTCGCGGCGCAGCGCGACCAGCCGTCGGAACAGGGCGTCGCTGAGTTCGCGGGCCTCGGACTTGCCCATGGCCCGCATCTCCGCCGGGCTGGGGCGGGGCGGGAGGTCGCGCGGGACGTCGCACGGAAGGGCCTCCGGCCGGTGGCCGGCTTCGGCGGTGGTGGACACGGCAGTCTCCTGGGCAGGCGGGAGAGGCCCGGACCACGCGGGTGGGGTGCTACGGGTCTCCCGAGCCGCTGCGTCCCTTTGGTACCCACCCTCGGGCCATTGATGCCGTATTATCCGCTTTCATTTGGATATGTTCATCTGCGGGTGAGGGGCGGCGGCGACGGCGGCGGCGGTTCGAAGCGGACCGGGGCCTCGAAGTTGGCGCGGCGGGCGGCGCGGCGCAGCACGGTGAGGACGGCCGGGCCGACGAGCAGGACGCACAGGCCCGTGGTGACGGCGCGGCCGGTGTCCCAGCCGAGCGAGGTGGCCAGGTCGAACAGCAGGTAGCGGTGCCACTGCTCGGTGAAGGGCAGGCCTGGCAGGTAGGCGATCGAGCTGTTCGGGTCGGTGGAGAACGGCCAGAAGGAGAGGTTGAGCAGGAAGCCGAAGAGGTAGCCGGAGCCGGCCCCGTACACCGCGAGCACGGGGGCCTCCCAGCGGCGCGGGAGCGCGGGGAGCAGTCCGGCGAGCAGGCCGACGAAGGCGCAGCCGAACATCTGGTAGGGCATCCACGGGCCGACGCCGCCGGTGAGCAGCGCGGAGGCGAAGAGTGAGGTGCAGCCCAGGGTGAACCCGAAGCCGGGGCCGAACACCCGGCCGGCCAGGACCAGCAGGAAGAAGACCGTCTCCACGCCGGCCGTCCCGGCGCCGAGCGGCCGCAGGCCGGCGTTGACGGCCGAGAGGACGCCGAGCATGGCGAGGGCCTTGGCGTCGATGCCGCCGGCCGAGATCTCGGCGACCACCACGGCGAGGACGAGCACCAGCAGGGCGCCGAAGATGAGCGGCGGCGCGTAGGCGGTGCCGAACCGGCCGGGGGCGAGGACGAACGGCCAGAGGAAGGCGACCAGTCCGACGAAGGCGGCCAGGGCGACGACGATCCGGGCCCGGACCGGCATCCGCACGGCCACCCGGCCGGCGGGGCGGGCGACCGGACGGGCGACGGGGGCGGTCATCGGGCGGCCTCCGGCGCCAGCGCCCGCGCCGTCTGATCGATCGTCAGATACGGCAGCGGGGCGAGGATCTTGGCCGTCTGCGGGGCGAAGGTCGGCGAGGCGGTGATCACCTCGGCGGTCGGGCCGTCGGCGACCACCTCGCCTTCCGCGAGCACCACCACCCGGTCGGCCGCGGCGGCGACGAACTCGACGTCGTGGGTGGAGACCACGACGGCGCGGCCCTCGGCGGCGAGTCCGTCGACGGTCCGGCGCAGCTGTTCCTTGGCCCGGTAGTCGAGGCCGCGGGTCGGTT
This sequence comes from Kitasatospora sp. NPDC093806, assembly GCF_040683335.1. Lineage (NCBI taxonomy): Bacteria > Bacillati > Actinomycetota > Actinomycetes > Kitasatosporales > Streptomycetaceae > Kitasatospora > Kitasatospora sp. NPDC093806. The sequence goes on along the minus strand of NZ_JBFBDO010000171.1, from coordinate 512 downwards.
CGTCCAGCAGGACCACCGGTGGTGCGGCGGCGAGTTGGACGGCGAGAACGAGGGCGAGCCGCTGGCCCTCGGAGAGGTCGCGGGGGTGAGTGGCGTCCGGGATGCCGGGGGCGATCCGGTCCAGGATCGCGCGGGCGGACGGCCCGTCCGGGGTCGCGCCGGTGGCCGACTCCCGGTCGCTCTGGGCGAGTTCGTCCGCCACGGTCTCCAGATAGAGCAGGTCGGCGGGGGTCTGCGGGACGAGGCCGACGAGTCGGCGGGCCTCGGCGGCCGGGACCTGCCGGGGGTCCGCCGTCCGTCCACCGCCGGAGCGGGTGACCGCGACGGTGCCGCCGTGCCGGGGGCCGGAGCCCTGGAGCGCCCAGAGCAGGGAGGACTTGCCGGCGCCGTTGCGCCCCATCAGGGCGGTGACCTCGCCGGCCCGCAGGTCCAGGCTCACCTCCCGGACCGCGCCACCCGCCCGCGCCGGGCCCGGCCGTGCTGTCGGCCGACCGGGTCACCGTGCGGTACGG
>NZ_JBFBDO010000170.1:0-10778 GCF_040683335.1 Kitasatospora sp. NPDC093806 | reverse complement strand
CCGTCTCCACCACCTCCTCCACCCGCCCCGCCGGCACGAACAGCACCCCGTCCGCGTCCGCGAACACCACGTCCTCGGCACTCACCAGGTGCGCCCCGAGCCGGGCACCTTCACCCTCGCCCCGGCCGTCCCGCAGCCCCCGGCCGTCACCCCGGCCGCCGCGGCCGCCACCGCCCCGGCACCGACCGGCGTCCCGGCCAACACGCCCCCGCCGCCGCTCAACCCGCCCGCGGTGCCGCCGACGGTCCCGCCGGCCCCGACCGCGCCGCCGGCCCGGCAGCCCGGCTACGGCTACCCCCCGCCGCAGCAGCCGGCCCAACAGCAGCCCCAGCCCCAGCCGCAACAGCCCCAGCAGGGCGGGTACGGCTACCCGCCGCCGACCCCGCGCCCCGGGTACGGCTACCCGCAACAGCAGCCCGCCGCCCAGGGGTACGGCTACCCGCCCCCGCAGCAGGGCGGCTACGGCTACCCGCCGCCGAACACCGCCCCGCAGCCCCAACAGCCGCCGCAACAGCAGCCGCAGCAGCCGGCCCAGCAGCAGGCCCCCGCCGAGGAGTTCGCCCTGCCCCCGCAGGGCCCGCAGTTCCAGCCCCGCTGAGCCCCGCGCCGCGGGCCCGCACCGCCGTGGGCCCGCGCCGGGCTCACTGCGGCTTGTAGCCGCGCTGCCACTGCATCCCGAAGCCGTACAAGCGGTCGATGTCCGCCTGGAATCCGTTGACGTACCGCACCTCGCGGCGGACCGTCAGCGTGTTGTCCCCGGCGTTCTCGATCAGCACCACCGCGCAGGAACGCGCCGCCGCGGCCCGCTCCTCCAGCTTGATCTCGATCCGCGGCCCGGACTGCGGCACGATCGTCACCACCGCGTTGGCCTGCTCGAACGCGGGCGTGCCGTCGTAGATGTAGACGAAGATCAGCAGCCGCTTGAACTGGTCCTTCTTCTCCAGGTTGACGTACATCGTCTCGCCGGACGGCGCCCCGTACTGGTCGTCGCCGCTGAGCTTGACGTACGGCGGGTGCTGGAGGTCGCCGAAGAAGCCGCCCAGCGGCTGCACCACACCCCGGCTGCCGTCGGCCAGTTCGTACATGCAGGCCAGGTCGAGGTCCACGTTGACCTGCGTGTTCTGGGCGCTGTCCGGCTCCATCGGGCGGAGGATGCGCGGGTTGAAGAACCGCCGCACGGCGTCGCCGCCGGTCGACCGCGGGGCTCCTATCCGGGTGGTCCAGTGCAGGTTGACGTAGAGGTAGCCGGTGGTCGCCGCCGCACCCGTGATCGCGTGGTGCGGCGAGGACTTGGTCAGGGTGACCTTGAACTGGCCGCCCGTGTCCAGGGTGTTCCGCTCCCCGCGCAGGTACTCCCAAATCGAGGCCATGCCGTCCTCCCCCAGCCCCGCCGGTCTGCTCCGGCGGTCCGCCGCTCCATGATCGGGCATCAACCCGCCCACCGGGTAGCCGAACTGCCCGCCGGACACCCGAAGTCCCCTACCCACCGCCGCTTCCCGGACACCGGGTGGACACCGGCGGGTCGATTGGCGGGGCGAAGCTCGCCTCCCGTACCATGCGGCCCCTTCGGACGCGATATCGTCTAGCCGCACAGGTGTCCCGCCGGTCCGTCCGGGCGTGGTCGGGCACACCCGTCCGACCACGACGCACCGTCAGGCCCGCTCCCGGGGACGGGCCCTGACGCACCTGTGTCGCACTGTGACCTGTCCCCTGCGGAAACCCGAGGCCCGACCCGCAATGAACCTGACCTCCATACAGCTGGTCTGGACCGTCATCGGCGGCGTAGCCCTGCTGTTCACCGCCATCCTGGTGGCGACGCTGCGCTTCAAGAACAACACCAAGAAGCAGGAGCCCGGCGACTCCTGGGAGCGCAGCGAGGAGCGCCGCCGACGCAAGGAGATGATCTACGGGATCTCCTCCTACGTCCTGCTGTTCTGCTGCGCCGGCGTCGCGGCCGCGCTCTCCTTCCACGGCCTGGTCGGCTTCGGCAAGGAGAACCTCGGCCTGTCGAACGGCTGGGAGTACCTCGTCCCGTTCGGCCTGGACGGCGCCGCGATGTTCTGCTCGGTGCTCGCCGTCCGCGAGGCCAGCCACGGTGACGCGGCGCTCGGCTCGCGCCTGCTGGTCTGGGTGTTCGCGATCGCCTCGGCCTGGTTCAACTGGGTGCACGCGCCGCGCGGCATGGCGCACGACGGCGCCCCGGAGTTCTTCTCCGGCATGTCGATCTCAGCCGCGATCCTGTTCGACCGCGCGCTGAAGCAGACCCGCAAGGCCGCGCTGCGCGAGCAGGGCCTGGTGCCGCGCCCGCTGCCGCAGATCCGCATCGTCCGCTGGCTGCGCGCGCCCCGCGAGACCTACGCCGCCTGGTCGCTGATGCTGCTGGAGAACGTGCGCAGCCTGGACGAGGCGGTCGAGGAGGTGCGCGAGGAGCGCCAGGCGAAGCTGGACGCCAAGGTGCGCGCCCGCAGCGCCGACCGCCGCGAGCGCGCCGAGCTGAAGGCCATCTCCCGCCAGGGCGGTGTGCTCTCCCGGAACCGCGGCGGTCGCCAGGTTCCCGCCCTCGCCGCCGCCGGAGACGGCCCGAGCGCTACGGAGCCTGCCCTAGCCGCCGAGGCAGACGCTCTCCCCCTCGGCACCACCACCGGCAGCAGCACCTCCGCGCTGAGCGCCCTGGACGCCTCCCGCCGCCCCCGCGCCGCGGTCGGCAGCACGTCCTCGTCCTCCTCGTCATCCGCGTCCTCGTCCTACCGCAGCTCGTCGACCATCGACCTGACCGCGGACGACGACACCCTCTCGATGCCCAAGCTGGACTCGCTGGACTCCCTGGAGCGCAAGCTGCGCGCCATCGAGCAGCAGCTCGGCTGAGCTTCAGCCCCGCCCCTGCCCCGCAGCAGGACCGGAAAACGCCGAACGGCCGCCCCTCGACTCCGAGGGTGCGGCCGTTCGGCGTTCGCGGACTACTTGGCGGAGCCCACCAGTTCCCGTTCCCCGTCGCCCCCGCCGCCGGCGCCCTCGCGCCGGTTGCGCAGGATCGACGAGCCGAGGGCGAGGCCGATGAAGGCGACGCCGATCAGGCCGGTGACGATCTCCGGAATGTGGTACTCGATGCCGACCAGCAGGATCACCGCGAGCGCGCCGATCGCGTAGTGCGCGCCGTGCTCCAGGTAGACGTAGTCGTCCAGGGTGCCCTTGCGGACCAGGAAGACGGTCAGCGAGCGGATGTACATCGCGCCGATGCCGAGGCCCAGGGTGATCTGGAAGATGTCGCTGGAGATGGCGAACGCGCCGACCACGCCGTCGAAGGAGAACGAGGCGTCCAGCACCTCCAGGTACATGAAGAGGAAGAACGCGGCCTTGCCGCCCACCTGGACGATGGACTTGCCGGCCTTCGCCGCCTTCTCCTCCTCCTCGGCCTCCTCCTCCAGGCCCGACTCGAAGATCGAGGAGAGCCCGTTGACGGTGAGGTAGGTGACCAGGCCGAGCACCCCGGCGAGCAGCACCGTCTCGGCGTGCTCACCGGCGAAGAAGTTGGACGCCAGCAGCAGCACGACCAGGGCGACGACCGAGGAGAAGGCCTCCAGCTTGCCGACCTTCTCCAGCGGGCGCTCGATCCAGGCCAGCCAGTTGTAGTCCTTCTCCTCGAAGATGAAGTCGAGGAAGATCATCAGCAGGAAGACGCCGCCGAAAGCCGCGATGGCCGGGTTGGCGGCCTCCAGGTACTGGCCGTACGTGGAGCCCTCGTAGGTCTTGTCGCTGTGCAGGGCGAGGTCGATGACCGTCGCCGGGTTGAGGTGCGCGGTGAGACCGACGACCAGCAGCGGGAAGATCAGCCGCATACCGAAGACGGCGATCAGCACGCCGATGGTGAGGAAGATCTTCTGCCAGTACGGGTTCATCCGCTTCAACACCGTGGCGTTGACCACCGCGTTGTCGAACGAGAGGGAGATCTCCAGGATGGAGAGGATCAGCACGATGCCGAATCCCTCCGCCCCCCAGAGCAGGCCGGCGGCGATCAACCCGATCACGGTGATCGCGAATGACCAGCCGAATGTGCGGAGGAACACGGGACTTGGTTACCTTTCGATGAAGGGCGCGAGGATCGCGGCCTTTACTGTACGTTTACGCCGAAATCGAGGGCAATGCCCCGCAGGCCCGAGGCGTAGCCCTGGCCCACCGCGCGGAACTTCCACTCGCCGGCGTACCGGTACAGCTCGCCGAAGATCATCGCGGTCTCGCTGGACGCGTCCTCGGTGAGGTCGTAGCGGGCGATCTCCTGACCGTCCAGCGAGTTGACCACCCGGATGTACGCGTTGCGGACCTGGCCGAAGTTCTGCGCCCGGTTCTCGGCGTCGTAGATCGACACCGGGAAAACCACCTTGTCGACCTGCGGCGGGACGAGCTCCAGGTTGACCAGCACGACCTCGTCGTCGCCGTCGCCGTCGCCGGTGAGGTTGTCGCCGGTGTGCTCGACCGAGCCCTCGGGGCTCTTGAGGTTGTTGTAGAAGACGAAGTACTCGTCACCGAGCACGCGGCCGCCCGAGCAGAGCAGCGCGCTCGCGTCGAGGTCGAAGGGCGCGCCGGTCGTCGACCGGGCGTCCCAACCGAGGCCGATCTGCACCTGCGTCAGGTTCGGCGCGGCCTTCGTCAGCGAGACGTTCCCACCCTTGGCGAGCGTGACACTCATATGGCTGTCCTTCCTCCCTTTGCCTCCCGGGGCGCATCCCAGGTCTATTCCCCCGCGACCCCGGCCGGCCGCTTCCGGCCGACTGAACTTTCCTGAACTCCCATCCTCCCAGTGCGGCCGACCCGTTCGAACCCGGGGCGACGAAAACGGCCGGGGCGGCCGCCGACGCACTCGCGTCCGCGGCCGCCCCGGCCGTCACTGCTCACCGGGCCGTCACCGGCCCCGCCCGACTCAGACGTTGACGCCGAAGTCCTGGGCGATACCGCGCAGGCCGGAGGCGTAGCCCTGGCCGATCGCGCGGAACTTCCACTCGGCGCCGTTGCGGTACAGCTCGCCGAAGACCATCGCGGTCTCGGTCGAGGCGTCCTCGGAGAGGTCGTACCGGGCCAGCTCCTTGTTGTCCGCCTGGTTCACCACGCGGATGAACGCGTTGCGGACCTGGCCGAAGTTCTGCGTCCGGTTCTCGGCGTCGTAGATGGACACCGGGAAGACGATCTTCTGCACGTCGGCCGGCACGGCGGCCAGGTTGACCTTGATCGCCTCGTCGTCGCCCTCGCCCTCACCGGTGAGGTTGTCGCCGGTGTGCTCGACGGAGCCGTCGGGGCTCTTGAGGTTGTTGAAGAAGACGAAGTTGCCGTCCTTGTCGACCCTGCCCTGGTCGTTGCAGAGCAGGGCGCTGGCGTCCAGGTCGAAATCCGTGCCCGTGGTGGTGCGGACGTCCCAGCCAAGGCCGACGACCACGGCGGTCAGGCCGGGGGCCTCCTTGGTGAGCGAGACATTTCCGCCCTTGCTCAGGCTGACACCCACTTGTCCTCCAAGAATCGGGAGGCACGCGTCGGTGCCCCCGTGGTGCGGTCCAGGGCTCCGGCGGCGATCCGCCCGGTGCCTCTGACCAGCCAACGGACCGATCGTAGTGCGGGGTTCCCGTCCGCGCCGGGGAACCGGCCCGACGCGGACGGGCGGGGGTGCCGCGGGCGGCTCAGAGCGCGCCGAGGACCCGCAGGTACTCCTGCTCGTCACGGGCGTCCGGCAGGCCGTTCACGACGCTCCAGCGGACCACGCCGGCCTTGTCGATCACGAAGGTGCCGCGGACGGAGCAGCCCTTCTCCTCGTCGAAGACGCCGTAGGCGCGGGAGACCTCGCCGTGCGGCCAGAAGTCGGAGAGCAGCGGGAAGTCCAGGCCCTCCTGGTCGGCGAAGATCCGCTGGCTGAACGGCGAGTCGTTGGACAGGCCGAGCACCTGCACCTCGTCGTTCTGCAGGCTCGGCAGCTCCTTCTGGATCGCGCAGACCTCGCCGGTGCAGACGCCGGTGAACGCGAACGGGTAGAAGACCAGGACGACGTTCTTCTCGCCCCGGAAGTCGGAGAGCTTGACCAGCTCGCCGTGCTGGTTCTTCAGCTCGAAGTCGGGAGCCTCGGTGCCGATCTCGATGGCCATGCGGGGACCTCTCTCACGCGACGCGACGGGGCCGCGCGGGGACGCGGCGAGCGCCATCCTCGCATCCGCCGGGACCGGTTCGGCCGGACGGGTGAGTGCTGCGCCGTCCGGGGCCACCGCTTTCGCCCTGGGCGAACGGTTCGGCCGCCGGAGTGTCCACTGGGCCGCCGGAGTGTCCACTGGGCCACCGGAGTGTCCGTTCGGGCGGCGGAGGGCGGCGGGAGGCCGCGGAAGGCCGCGGAAGGCGACCGGCAGGTGGCGGAAAAGCCGCCGGGCCCCGCCGGAGGTGCTCCGGCGGGGCCCGGTCCGGGCCGTCAGACGGCGGTGCTCAGCGCTTGGCCGGCTTGGCGGTCGACTTGGTCGCCAGGCGGGTCGCGGCCCAGTCCTTGGCCACCGCGATCGAGCTGGTCTGGGAGAGACCGGCGGTCTTCGCCGCGTCGGCGATGTCCGAGGCCTCGATGTGCCCGTCCCGGCCCGTCTTCGGCGTCAGCAGCCAGATCAGGCCGCCCTCCGCCAGGTATTCCAGGGCGTCGACGAGGGCGTCGGTGAGATCCCCGTCGTCGTCGCGGTGCCACAGCAGGACGGCGTCGGCGACGTCGTCGTAGTCCTCGTCGACGAGATCCGTACCGGTGATCTCCTCGATGCCCTCGCGGAGATCCAGGTCAGTGTCTTCGTCGTACCCCAGCTCCTGGACGATCTGGCCCTCTTCGAAGCCGAGACGGGTTGCCGGGTTGGACTTGTCCGCGGGGTCCGCGGTCGCGCTCACGGGAATAACCTCCAGTATTCGGCTCGGCATCCATGCCGAGGCTGTGGCCGTAGTCCACACGGGCGCGGCGGTTCGCGCAAGTACCCGACCCCCGATCCCCTCCAAAGGTTGACGTGGCACAGGGGGACACGCCGGGCGGCGTGTCGGGAATCACACCGATTTGCCCTTCTCTGCACAGGACAAGGATGCTTCGGGTGGTCCTGGTCCACAGGTCGTACGCACGCCCGAGATGCGAACGGCATTCGGGTCCGCGCGTGCGCGGGCGTAGAGTCTCCTGTTGGCCCTCACCCCGGCCGTCCGCCATCGGACGGGCGGGCAACCAGGTCGGACCACCTCTGTTCGTAACACCCGGGGGTGCGCGGCCCGGACGACGCTGTCCGAACCGCACACCTCCAGACCGCTCCTTCTGTCAGGGAGAGCGGTTACCGATCGGTAGAGATGACGGATCTCCGAGCGCGGTAGCACGATGGAGGCGGCGCGACACACCTCTAGTTTCGACCGACAGTGAAGGAACAGCGTGGCTTCCGGATCCGATCGCAACCCGATCATCATTGGCGGCCTTCCGAGTCAGGTCCCGGACTTCGATCCCGAGGAGACCGCGGAATGGCTGGAGTCGCTCGATGCGGCCATCGACGAGCGGGGGCGTGAGCGCGCCCGTTACCTGATGCTGCGGCTGATCGAGCGCGCCCGCGAGAAGCGTGTCGCCGTGCCCGAGATGCGCAGCACGGACTACGTCAACACCATCGCCACCAAGGACGAGCCGTTCTTCCCCGGCAACGAGGAGATCGAACGCAAGATCCTCAACGCGACCCGCTGGAACGCCGCGGTGATGGTCTCCCGGGCGCAGCGCCCGGGCATCGGCGTGGGTGGCCACATCGCCACCTTCGCCTCCTCCGCGTCGCTCTACGACGTGGGCTTCAACTACTTCTTCCGCGGCAAGGACGCCGAGGGCGAGTCCGGCGACCAGATCTTCTTCCAGGGCCACGCCTCCCCCGGCATCTACGCCCGCGCCTTCCTGCTGGACCGGCTCACCGAGCAGCAGCTCGACGCCTTCCGCCAGGAGAAGTCGAAGGCCCCGTACGGCCTCTCCAGCTACCCGCACCCGCGGCTGATGCCGGACTTCTGGGAGTTCCCGACCGTCTCGATGGGCCTCGGCCCGCTCGGCGCGATCTACCAGGCCCGGATGAACCGCTACCTGCAGCACCGCGGCATCAAGGACACCTCCGACTCGCAGGTCTACGCCTTCCTCGGCGACGGCGAGATGGACGAGCCCGAGTCGCTCGGCCAGCTGTCGCTGGCCGCCCGCGAGGGCCTGGACAACCTGACCTTCGTGGTCAACTGCAACCTGCAGCGCCTCGACGGCCCGGTCCGCGGCAACGGCAAGATCATCCAGGAGCTGGAGTCGCAGTTCCGCGGCGCCGGCTGGAACGTGATCAAGCTCGTCTGGGACCGCAGCTGGGACCCGCTGCTCGCGCAGGACCGCGACGGCGTCCTGGTGAACAAGCTGAACACCACGGTCGACGGCCAGTTCCAGACCTACGCGACCGAGACCGGCGCGTACATCCGCGAGAACTTCTTCGGCGGTGACCTGCGCCTGCGCAAGATGGTCGAGAACATGACCGACCAGCAGATCCAGCACCTGGGTCGCGGCGGCCACGACCACGCCAAGGTCTACGCGGCGTTCAAGGCGGCCCGCGAGCACAAGGGCCAGCCGACCGTCATCCTCGCCCAGACCGTCAAGGGCTGGACGCTGGGTCCCAACTTCGAGGGCCGCAACGCGACCCACCAGATGAAGAAGCTGACGGTCGAGGACCTCAAGCGCTTCCGTGACCGGCTGCACCTGCCGATCACCGACAAGCAGCTGGAAGAGGGCTACCCGCCCTACTACCACCCGGGTCGCGACTCGGAAGAGATCCAGTACATGCACGACCGCCGCAAGGAGCTGGGCGGCTACGTGCCGACCCGCAAGGTGCGGCCGCGTCAGCTGGAGCTGCCGGGCGACGACGCGTACAAGGCGGTCAAGAAGGGCTCGGGCAACCAGACCATCGCCACCACCATGGCGTTCGTCCGGGTGCTCAAGGACCTCATGCGGGACAAGGGCATCGGCAACCGCTTCGTGCCGATCGCCCCGGACGAGTACCGCACCTTCGGCATGGACTCGCTGTTCCCGTCGGCGAAGATCTACAACCCGCTCGGCCAGACCTACGAGTCGGTCGACCGCGAGCTGCTGCTGGCGTACAAGGAGTCGCCGACCGGGCAGATGCTGCACGACGGCATCTCCGAGGCCGGCTGCACCGCCTCGCTGATCGCCGCGGGTTCGTCCTACGCGACCCACGGCGAGCCGCTGATCCCGGTCTACGTCTTCTACTCGATGTTCGGGTTCCAGCGCACCGGCGACCAGTTCTGGCAGATGGCCGACCAGCTGGCCCGCGGCTTCGTGATCGGCGCCACCGCCGGCCGCACCACCCTGACCGGTGAGGGCCTGCAGCACGCCGACGGGCACTCGCACCTGCTGGCCTCGACCAACCCGGGCGTCGTCGCGTACGACCCCGCGTACGGCTTCGAGATCGCGCACATCGTCCAGGACGGCCTGCGGCGGATGTACGGCTCGTCGGCGGAGTTCCCGCACGGCGAGGACGTCTTCTACTACATGACGGTCTACAACGAGCCGATCAAGATGCCGGCCGAGCCGGAGAACGTCGACGTCGAGGGCATCCTCAAGGGTCTGCACCGGTACGCGCCCGGCACCGCAGGCCAGATCCCGGCCCAGATCCTCGCGTCCGGCGTGGCCGTGCCGTGGGCCCTGGAGGCCCAGCGGATCCTCGCCGAGGAGTGGAACGTCAAGGCCGACGTCTGGTCCGCGACCTCCTGGAACGAGCTGCGCCGCGACGCGGTGGAGGCCGAGGAGTTCAACCTGCTGCACCCCGAGGAGCAGCAGCGCGTCCCGTACGTCACCCAGAAGCTCCAGGGTGCCGAGGGCCCGTTCGTCGCCGTCTCCGACTGGATGCGCGCGGTGCCGGACCAGATCTCCCGCTGGGTGCCGGGCCAGTACCAGTCGCTGGGCGCCGACGGCTTCGGCTTCGCCGACACCCGTGGCGCGGCCCGTCGCTACTTCCACATCGACGCGCAGTCGGTCGTGCTGGGCGTGCTCACCGAGCTGGCCAAGCAGGGCAAGATCGACCGCAGCGCGCTGAAGGACGCGATCGACCGCTACCAGCTGCTGGACGTGGCGGCGGCCGACCCGGGCTCCGCCGGCGGCGAGGCCTGAGCCTCCTGACGGTCCACCGAGGGGCCGGTCCCCCCGCCACGCGCGGGAGGGCCGGCCCCTCGCCGTTGCGGCCCTCAAGTCCGGCTCCGGCTGCCTCTTAACCTTCCCGAGAGTCGCCCTTAAGGTGGGACCAAGGGTGGCGAGGGGAGGGGGCCGGTTCCGTGCGTGCGCCGAGAACGGGGGCCTTCCCCGTCGCGGTCCTGGTCGGGCTGACCGCCGGGGGCCTGATCTGGCAGTTGCTGCCGACGCCGGACGAGTTCGGCCGCCCGGCGCTCGCCCGGCCGTTCCCCGACCGGTCCGTGGTCGACCTGGTGCCGCTGCCGGTGCCCGCGCCGACGGCGCCGCCGACGGCGCCCGGGTCACCGGCGCTCCCGCCGGACGAGCCCGCGCCGCCCGCCGGTCCACCCGCGCCCGGCGGGTCGCTCAACCTCGAACTCACCGCCGCCGAGGTGCCGGTCGCGGCGCCCACCCCGTCGGCGCCCGCCGCGTCCGCCGCTCCCCCGCCGGCCGGGCCGCCCGTGGCCGCCGGGCCGTCCGGACGTCAACGGCATCTTGCACAGCCACGCGCCGTACACCCTGCTGTTCGGCGCCACCGACCTGCCGATGCGCCCGATCTCGCACG
>NZ_JBFBDO010000169.1:0-11034 GCF_040683335.1 Kitasatospora sp. NPDC093806 | reverse complement strand
ATCGGCTGACCCGCAGCCGCTAGCGGCCGCCCCGCCCGCCGTCCCGGTCCAATTCCCACCCGGTGGCCTGGTCGGTCACGGGGTGGGGCGGTGGCGCCACCGGTGGCGCCACCGGCGGCGGCGGTACCACCGCCGGCGAACAGGGCGACGACGGCGAGGGGGTCGGTCATCGCGTGGGGACGGTCACCCGGTGGGCGGGACGGCGCCTTCGCTCGCCTCGGTGGCGATGCGGTCGAACTCGGCGGCCATGGCCTCGGCGAGGGCCTGGGCGGCGGACAGCGGGCGGACCATGACGGTGAACTCGTCGATCAGGCCCTCCTCGTCGAGGTGGAGGAAGTCGCAGCCCTGGAGCCGGCGGCCGGCGACGGTCGCGGTGAAGAGGAGGGCGTGGTCACGGCCGTCGGGGCCGGCGATCTCGCGGGTGTACGTGAAGTCCTCGAAGACGCGCAGCACGGCGCGCAGGATCGCCCCGGTGATCGCCTTGCCGGGGTAGGGCTTGAAGGCGACCGGGCTGGTGAAGACGACGTTCTCGGCGAGCTGGGCCACCATGGCCTGCTCGTCGCGGGCCTCGACGGCCTTGCGGAAGGGGTGCACGGCGGACTCCCGGACTCGACGGTGGCTTTGAAGGTGCGTCGGATCGATTATGGCGGGTCCGGGGCGGCGCGGTGGAGGGCGGCGAGCATCGCGGCGACGGCGGCGGTGACCGGGGTGGTGCGGGTGCGCAGTTCGGCCCAGCGCCAGTCGCCGTCGGGGTTGACCTCCAGGAAGACCGGGGTGCCGGCGCTGAGCAGGAAGTCGAAGGCGCCGTAGCGCAGGGACATCGCGGCGGCGAGGGTGCGGGTGGCGGCGACGACGTCCGGCGGGGGCGTCAGCGGGCGGACGTCGAGGCGGTCGGGGGCGGTCCAGGGGTCGGCGGGGGTGGTCTTGGTGACGGCGAAGGCGTGGATCTGCCCGGCGACGAAGTAGACGCGCAGTTCGGCCTCGTGCTCGACGTACTCCTGGACGATCACCGGCGGGCCGGGGCGGGGGCCGGTGGCGAGTTCGGCGCGGTCGAGGACGACCGGGAAGATCCCGTGCAGCCGGCCGGGGGCCGGTTCGACGAAGTGGTGGTGGGCCGCCTTGACGACCAGCCGCGGACTGTCGAACTCGCCCTGGACGAGGTGCGGGTCGGTGGTCAGGACGGTGCGCGGGACGGCGATCCGGTGGCGCCGGGCGAGCCGCAGCTGGGCGAGCACGCCGGGGCGGTCGGGGTGGATCGCCGTCCCGGAGAGCGCCGCCAGCTGGCCCGCCGCCGACCGCCAGGACTCGCGCAGGAAGGCGGTGCGGGCCGGGTCGGCGGCGGACTCGATGGCGGACCCGGCGGGCTCGATGGCGGACTCCGCGAAGTGCCGGATCCAGGTGACGGTGGGGGCCAGCCGGCGGCCGTTCAGCCGGACCGAGCGGCCGTCGGGGGCGACGGCCAGGGTGGTGGCGGCGAGTTCGTCGGCGTTCAGGCGGGCGGTGCGGATGCCGGCGCCGACGAGCAGGTTGCGCACCGGGTCGAGGTCGCCGTCGCAGGCGCGGCTGAGCAGCAGGACGCAGCGGACGGCGCGCGGGCGGGCGTCCACGGTGCGGGCCGGGTCGGCCAGTTGGTCGAGGAAGGGCGACGGGACGGGGGCAGCGAGGTGCAGCGGGGCAGCGGGGTCAGCCATCGGCGGTGGCGAGCAGGTCGTCGGCCATGGCCAGCAGCTTGGTGACGGTCGCGGCCACCTGCTCCGGGGCGGTCGGGAGGCGGGCGGCGACCCGTTGCAGCACCGCGAGGTCGGGAGCGGCGGACGGGGCGGCGGGGGCGACCGGAGGAGTGGAGCGCAGGTGCAGCAGGAGCTCCAGGACCGTCGCCATCTCGGTGGCCAGCAGGCCGAGCGAGGCCACGTCGCCGAGGTCGCAGCGCGGACGGCTGTCGCGGTCCAGCACCGACAGCACGCCGATGCAGTCGCCCTCGCAGATCAGCGGGGCGGCCATGATGCTGCGCGGCACGTACCCGGTGGACTCGGCCGCCGCGCGGGCGAACTGGGGGTTCTCGGTGACGTCGTCGACCACCACCGGCTGGCCGGTCATCAGCGCCCAGCCGGCGATCCCGGTGCCGGCCGGGAAGCGGGTGCCCAGCAGGTGGTGCTCGCCCTCCCCCGCGACCGCCTCGAAGACGAGGTCGCCGTCGGCCTCGTCCACCAGGAGCACGGACGCGGCAGCCGCCCCGAACACGCTGCGGGCGACCTCCACGACGGACTGGAGCAGTCTTCGCTGCCGGAGCCCGGCACTCTGCGACGGGTCAGTCGACACGCGCACCTCCCTCGGGTACGGCCACGTTCTCGGCGGCCAGGTAGAGGACGGACTTGAGCTGGAAGGGGGTGAGCGAGCGGTGCTTGCTGAGGATGAGCGCGCAGATGCCCGCGATGTGCGGGGTGGCGAAGCTGTTGCCGGTGCTGAGCAGGTTCCGGCCGCCGGGGCCGGCCACCGGGACCCGCACCCCGCGGGCGTAGAACTCGACCGGCGGTGACGGGTTGTAGTAGTAGGACATCGGGTCGGGGCTGTCGTGGCTGGCCACCGAGATGACCGAGGCGAACGGCCACGGGTAGCTGCGCACCGGCATGTTGTGGGCGGAGGCGACGATGACGCAGCGGCGGAAGTAGGCGGCGTCGGCGAGGTCCCGCAGCGCGTCGCAGAACTCGGGCTTGGTGGTCGACAGGCTCATGTTGATGACGTCGTAGCCCTCCTGGATGGCCCAGGTCAGGCCGGCCAGCAGGGCGGCGCCGCTGCCGTGCCGGCCGCCGGACAGGACGCGGACCGAGGTGAGGGCGGCGGCGGGGGCGATGGAGCGGATCACGCTCGCGCAGGCCGTGCCGTGGCCGGCCGCGTCGGCGGGTTCGGTCGGGGTGACGGCGAGGGTGCCGTCCTCGCCGGTGACCACGTCCATGGCCCGGTCGAGGCCGCCGACGAGCGGGTGGTCGGCGTCGACGCCGCTGTCGAGGACGCAGACCCGGACGCCGGAGCCGTCCGCGCCGCCCCAGGCCCAGTCGCGGGTGACCGGGGCGAGCGGGCTGATGTCGAAGGGCTCCTGGGGCACGGTGGTGACCGGCATGCTCCAGGCGGGCACGCCGGGGAAGTGGTCGCGCGGGGGGCGGCGCCAGGGCGGGAGGAGGTGGAGTTCAGTCATCGCCGGCTCCTGCCTCGGGATCATCGGGATCATCGGGAGAGCCTGGCGCATCGGCGGCCGCGAGCCAGCCGCGGACCCGTGCGGCGGGCAGGGTGGCGCCCTTGGCCTCGAACATCCGCAATGCCTCGGTCCCTTCCTCCCTCGCCCGGCCGGCTTCCCCGGCCGCCCCGAGCACGATCGCCAGGTCGAACCGGGTCTCCCCGACCAGGCAGAGGTCGTCGGCGCCGGCGCTCAGCGTGCGCGCCGCGCCGGCCGCGGCGAGCGCCTCCGGGTGCCGCCCGCGGGCCGAGGCGATCCGGCCGCGCAGGGCGGCGGCGCCGAGCCGGGCCCGCAGGCTCTCGCTCTCGCCGTCCCGGTCGATCCGGTCGAGTGCCGCCCCGGCGGCGGCGAGCCGACCCTGGGCGAAGAGCTGGCGGGCGATCGCGACCTCGGTGGTCCGGGTGTCGGGGGCGTACCCGGCGGCCCGCAGCACGGCGAGGCTCTGCCGGTAGCGCGCCTCGGCGGCCTCGTGGGCGCCGGCGAGCGACTCGACGAAGCCGGCGGCGTCCAGGACGACGGCGTCGGCCAGGTCGGCGTGCACGTCGTGGGAGTAGGTGAGGGCCTCGGCGAGGGTGCCGCGGGCGGTGGCGAGGTCGCCGCGGAGGGCTTCCAGGTGGGCGCGGGCGACCAGGACCGGGATGAGCAGCGAGCGGTTGGCGGCGAACCGGCGGCCGAGCAGCGCGCACAGGTCCAGCCCGGTGGCCACCGGGGTCGGTGTCCACTGGGCCAACTCGCAGACGGCGCAGAGCAGTCGGTCCTCCTCGTAGCCGTCGCCGAGGGCCCGGGCGCGGGCCAGCGCGAGGCGGAAGGAGGCCTCGGCGGAGGCCGCGCGTTCGGCGGCGAGTTCGAGGTGGGCGCGCAGTTGGTGCAGCCGGCACCAGCTGAGGTCGTCCCCGGGGTCGTCGGCCAGCCGGTCGGCGAGCCGGGCCGCGTCGGCGGCGACGGCCTCGGGCGCGGCGAGGCCGAGCCGGAGGGCGACGATGCCGCGCTGGATCGCCCGGGTGGCCGCGGCGCGCGGGTCGTCGGGCAGCGCGGCCTCGGCGGCGGCGAGCGCGGCGTGGCAGCGGGCCTGGTCCTGGAGCCAGATGCCCGCGTCGCAGACGTGCAGCGCCAGGGCGGTGTGCCGGGGGTCGCCGGCGGGCAGCAACGCACGGCCGCGTTCGAGGAGTTGGACGGCGGCGGGGAGGTCCTTGCGGGCCAGCGCGTGCATCCCCTCGGTGATCAGGGTGCCGGCCGCGTGGGCGGCCAGCGCGGGCGGTTGCGGGTCGCCGGGCCGCAGTTGGCGGCGCAGCAGGCAGGTGGCCTCGACGTGGTAGGCGACGGCCAGCGCGTCCTGGGGGTGTTCGGCGGCGAGGCGGTCGGCGAGGAAGTCGTGCCAGCGTTCGCGGCGGGTCTTCGGGGTGAACTCGTAGGCGGTGTCGCGCAGCAGGGCCTGGGCGAAGCGGTGGGTGCCGGCCGGGCCGCGTTCGAAGACCCGGCGGTGGGCGAGCCGGGCGAGGGCCTCGTCGGCGGCGGCCGGGTCGACGCCGTCGGCCTGGGCCATCGCGCACAGCTGTTCGCGGGTGAACTCGCGGCCGATCACGGCGGCGAGTTCGAGCAGTCCGCGTTCGGTGGCGGGGAGTTGGTCGAGCCGGGCGCCGAGCAGGGCCTGGATGGTGGGCGGCACGTGGGTGCCGGGGGCGGTCTCGGCGAAGACGTCCATCAGCTGCTCGGCGAAGAGCGGGTTGCCGTCGCAGAGGGTGACCACCCGGCCGGTCAGTTCGTGCTGCTCAGGGGGCTGGAGGTCCTGCGCGTGGACGTCGCCGCGCAGGGCCAGCGAGCCGACCAGGGCGGCGGTCTGGTCGGCGGTCATCGGCCCGAGTTCGAGGGTGGTCGCGCCCGGTTTGCCGCCGCCCCAGTCGCCACGCAGGTCGAGCAGTTCGGGGCGGGCGACGCAGAGCAGCAGCACGGGGACGTCCCGGAGCCAGGTGGCGACCTCGTCGATGAGGTCGAGCAGGGTGGTCTCCGACCAGTGCAGGTCGTCCCAGACCAGGACGACGGGGCGGGAGCGGCCGAGGAGTTCCAGGAGGTGGCGGACGGCCCAGGCGATGTCCTCGACGCCCGCCTGCCCGGTGGCGGGGGCGGTGGGGTCGGTGGCCGGGGTAGGGGCCACGAGGGTGCCCAGGGTGTGGGTGACCGCGTCGAGGGCGTGGGCGGCCGGGCGGCCCCCGTCCTCGCCGCCCACCCCCGCCTCCGTCGCGAGGCGCCGGGTGAGGGCGGGCCAGCCGCCGGGGAACGAGCCGAGCATCTCGACCAGCGGCCGGTAGGTGATCCCCCGGCCGTAGGCGGAGCAGCGGCCGGAGAGCACGGTGACCTCGTCCACCGGCAGGCCGGCCAGGAACTCGCGGACCAGCCGGGACTTGCCGATGCCGGGCACGCCGAGGACGGTGGCCAGGCAGACCTGCCGCCGCTGCCGGGCCCGCCGGAAGCCGCGTTCGAGCTCCGCCAGTTCGTCGGTCCGGCCGACGAACGGGGTGACCGGGCCGGGCTGGTCGGCGGCGGCCTCGGCGGCGGTGACCCGCCAGGCGGGCACGGGGCGGGACTTGCCCTTCAGGTGCAGCGGTTCGACGGCTTCGACGCCGACCCGGGCGCGCACCATGGCGGCGGTGTCGGCGCAGACCAGCACCTCGCCGGGCCGGGCGGCGGTCTGCAGCCGGGCGGCGGTGTTGACGGAGTCGCCGACGACCCGGAAGTCGTCGCCGGGCCTGGTGATCACCACGACGTTGCCGGTGCAGATGCCGGCCCGGGCCTCCAGCCGGACCTGGTACTCGGCGGCGAGCTCGGCGGTGAGGCCCGCCAGCGCGGCGAGCGCGCCGGTGGCGGCGCGGACCGCGCGCAGGGCGTCGTCCTCGTGGGCGACGGTGGCGCCGAACGCGGCGAGGATGGCGTCCCCGATGAACTTCTCTACCACGCCGCCGTGTTCGGCGATGCAGGCGCCGCAGCTGGCGAAGTAGCGGTCCATCACCCGGCGCAGCGGCTCGGGGTCCAGCCGCTCGGCGAGGGTGGTCGAGCCGACCACGTCCAGGAAGAGCATGGACACCTTGCGCCGGGACTCGCGCGGCGCGACGGCGGCCGGGGCGGCGGCGAGCGGGGTGCCGCAGCCGGCGCAGAACCGGTCGGTCTCGGCGGTGCGGTGCCCGCACGCGGCGCAGTTCACGGCGCGCCCTTCGGGGCGGCTTCGGCCGGCCTGTCATCGGCGATCGGTTCGGCGGCGGCCGGGCCGGGGAGGGCGAACCGCGCGTACACGCCGGCCAGCACGACGACCAGCCCCGACACCGCGAAGATCGTGTCGATCGGGCCGAACCGCACCCCTCCCACCGAGCCCGCGAAGTCCCGCAGGCCGCTGCCGGCCAGCCACCCGGCGAGCACCGCCGTGAGCATCGAGGACAGCCGGGTGACCGGGTAGAACACCGCGACCACCCGCCCCCGGAACTCCTGCGGGGTAGCGGCCAGCAGCAGCGGCGCCATGGCGGTGTTCAGCATGGTGATCGGCACGATGAAGAGGAACAGCACGGTCACCGCCCCGGGGAACCCGGTCTGCCGGGAGTACAGCACCAGCAGGACGCCGGCCACCAGCAGGCCGATCCAGGTGGTCCGCTTGGCGCCGATCCACTCCACCACCCGGCCCGCGACGAGCGCCCCCGCGATCCCGCCGATCCCGGTCGCCATGCCGAGGTAGCCGTACAGCTGGGCGGAGGCGTGCAGGTTGCCGGTGGCGAAGAAGACGTTGAGGGTGGACAGGGCGCCGACGCCGAGCTGGCCGATCACGGTGAGCAGCAGCAGCGCCACCAGGAACCGGCTGCGCACGAAGAAGCCCACCCCGGCCCTGAACTCCTTGACCAGGCCGGGGCGTTCGGCCTTCGTCGGACTGGAAGCGGCGGTCTTGCCGGGGCGGACGTCCACGGTGCGGATGGCGAGGTAGGACACCAGGTAGGAGAGCGCGTTGAAGAGCAGCGCCCACTGCAGGCCGACCGTGAACAGCAGCGGCGCGGCGAGCGGCGGGCCGACGATCCAGGCGGTCTGCGCGGTCGCCTGGGCGATCCCGGCCGCCCGGGCGCGGTCGGCGTCGCCGGTGATCATGTCGGCGATCACCGCGAACCGGGCCGGGGTGAAGAACTGGCCGGCCGCGTTGAGGACCAGCACCGTCAGGTAGATCAGGGCGAGCCAGACCCCCGCCGGGAGGTCCTCGACGGGGAGGAAGGAGACGGCGGTCAGCGCGGCCACCAGCCCGCCGCGCAGCACCTCGGTGCCGAGCATGGTGCGGCGCTTGTCCCAGCGGTCGACGAAGACGCCGGCGAGCGGCCCGACGAAGAACACGGCGGCGCTGGTCGCCAGCACCACGCCGCTGACCGCCTGCGGGCCCCAGGACCGGCCCTCGGCCAGCACGGTGGCCACCCAGAGGACCAGGGTGGTGCTGAAAACGGCGTCGCCGACGGAGGAGACGGCCTGCCCGAACCAGAGCCGGGTGTAGTCGGGGTTGCCGATCAGCGCCGGCCGGAGTCTCATGCGCCACTCCCCGCACCCAGGAGCAGCGTCATCAGGGCGGTGACCAGGGTGGTGTGGTACGCCTTGGCGAAGCGTTCGCCGACGGGGTCCTCCGGGGCCGCGCTGGTGGCCGGGGAGCGGCCGGGCAGGGCGCCGTCGGGGCGCTGGGCGCGGGCCAGGCAGGCGATCGCGGCGGCGCCCTCGGGGGTGCGCAGCGGGTCCAGGCCCAGGCAGCGCTGGGCCATCAGGAGTTCGGCGGCGAGGTCCCACCAGTCGCGCCGGACGCAGTGCGCGAGCAGCCGGCCGACCAGGTCCAGCGCGTCCGCCCGGGCCTCGGCGGGCAGCGGGGCGCCGGTCCGGCCGAAGTCGGCGAGGTAGAAGGCGGAGTGGGTGAGCGCGTACGCCTCCGGGATGCCGACGGGCGGTTCGCCGTCCGGCACGGTCCGGGCTGCGGCGGGCAGGGTGACCAGGACGTTCCGCGCGATCAGTTCCGGGTACGGCTCGATCCGGTGGCGGACGCCCGCCTTCTCCGCGTAGTACCGCAGCTCCAGCCGGGCGAGCGGCGACCTGCCGTCCCCGGTGAGGCCGTCCCCGGTGAGGCCGTCGGCGGCGGCCAGGGCGAGCGCGGACCGGCGTGCCTCGGCGCCGGTCCCGGCGGGCGCGAGCGCGGCGTGGACGAGCGCGTACTCGGTGGCGCACCGGGGGTCGGCGGTGACCAGCCGCGCGAAGTCGGGCCGCCGCCAGAGCGTGCGCAGGAACCCGGTCGCCGTGTCGAGCCGGGGGTCGTCGGCGGTGTCGAGCCGGGACCAGCAGTGGCAGAGCAGCGCCAGCTCCAGCACCGCCTTGGCCTTCCCGTGCGGGGAGGCCGCGGCCCGCGCCGAGTACGGGTCGAAGTGGTCCAGGTGCCGCCCGAGCCACCCGAGCGCACCGGCGGACAGCCGCTCCGACTCCCCCGTCGACGCCGCGACCACCCCCGTCGGCCCGGTCACAGGCGCCCCGTCTCGTCGAGGTAGTCCAGCAGGGCCGCGTCGACCGTGTCGTGGAAGGCGGCGAGCGTGCGGCGGTCCTCGGCGCGGCGGTAGAGGTCGGCGCAGCCGATCCAGCGGTCGCGGGTGACGGTGCCGGGGAGGTAGCCGGTGGTGACGGTGCCGACCTCCCAGTCGGGTTTGCCGGCGGTCTCCCAGCAGCTGGCGAGGGTGCCGTCGGCGCTGACCACGGCGCCGTAGCGGCCGTCGCCGTGGCCGCAGGTGGTGCACGGGCGGTGGGGCTGCGGGCGGGTGACGGTGAAGCCGAGGTCGAGGGCGCGGCGCTGCCAGCGGGTGAAACGGGCGGACAGGTCGCGGGTGTGCAGCAGGTCGTTGCCGTAGCCGACGCCGACGTCGCCGACCTGGGCGAAGTACAGGGTGCAGCGGGCGGGGTCGAGGGCGCCGGCGAGCCGGTCGATCAGGGCGTCGACGCCCTGGTGGGTCTCGTGGGAGACGTTGACCCGCAGGGTCCAGCGCAGCGGGGAGGCCGCGGAGGCGCGGGCGAGGTTGCGGACGATGGCGTCGAAGGTGGCGCCGCCCTCGGTGCGCCGGACCCGGATCCGGTCGTGGTCGGGGCGGTCGCCGTCGAAGGTGACCTGGACGGAGCGGAGTCCGAGGTCGGCGAGCTGCCGGGCGAGGGCCGGGGTGAGCAGGGTGGCGTTGGAGATCATCCAGGCGTACGCGAGTCCGTGGTCGGCGGCCCGTTCGAGGAGTTCCAGGCAGCCGCGCGGGTTGAGCAGGGGTTCGCCGCCGAACAGCAGGATCCGGAGCTTGGTCAGGTCGGCGGCCGCCATCCGGCGGCGGGTGAAGTCGAGGATGTCGGTGATGGTGTCGGCGTCCAGGCGGGTGCGGGTGATCCGGGGCGGGCGGCTGCCGCCGGCGGGGTCCTGGGCGGTGTTCTGGAAGCAGTAGCCGCAGCCGAGGTTGCAGTGCGTGCTGGTGAGCACGGTGAGCGCGTAGCTCTGCGGCGTCGGGGCGGCGGTCAGCAGGCCGTGTTCGCGCAGCCGGCGTTCGACGGCGGGGCGCAGGGTGCCCTCGGGGGTCAGCTGGCCGGGGCGCAGGCGGGCGAGGCCGCCGCCGGGGCCGAGGAACCACCAGTTCCGTTCGCCCCGGAGGAGCCGGGCGCCGGGGGCATCGGTCACGGCGTCGGCCTGGAGCGCGCTCATCGGGTCCCTCGCAGCGTCGGGGTGGCGGTCGCGTCGGCCGCCGCGGCGGTGCGCCCGGCCAGGACGGTGACCGTGGCCAGGGCGGTCACCAGGGTGGACTGGTAGGCCTTGCGGAAGAACTCGACGGTGGTCTCGGCCGCGTCCGCCCGGTCGGTGGCGGAGCGGCCGGGGACGGCCCCGCCCGGTGACTGGACGTCGGCGAGCATCCGCAGGGCGGCCGCTCCGGAGAGGGTGCGCAGCGGGTCCAGGCCGAGGCAGTGCTGGGCGAGCACCAGCTTCCCGGCGAGGTCCCAGTCGCCGTGCCGCACGCACTCCGCGGTGAGCCGGTCCACCCGGTCGCGGGCGTGCGCGAGGTCGGCGTCGGCCAGGCCGGGGGCGCGGAAGCCGAAGTCGGCGAGCAGGAAGAGGGTGTGGGTGACGTCGCAGACGTCCAGGTCGGCGAGCGGCTGCCCGTCGGCGTGCCGGGCCAGCAGGCTGGCGCGGTACAGCTGCGGGTAGTCGTGCAGCCGGTGCGGCAGGCCGGCGAGGTCGGCGTAGTAGCGGGTCTCCAGGTGCAGGTAGGGCGTCTTGCGGCGCGGGGTGAGGAAGCCGCCGGCCGCCACCCGGGCGAGTACCTCGCGGTGCGGGCCGTCGGCCGGGCCGGCCGGGGCGAGGGCGCCGTACATCAGCTGGAACTGCCGGGCGTAGCGCGGCTCGGCGGTGAGCAGGCGCGGGTGGTCGGGGTCGCGCCAGACCCGTTCGACGATCGCGGTGACCTCGGCCAGGCCGGGGTCGGCGGGGTCGGCCTTCGCCCAGGAGCGGCGCAGCAGGGCGAGTTGCAGCAGGGCCTTCACCCGTGGCGTGACCGGGAGTTCGGCGCGGCCTGACGGTGCGTCAAGATAGCCCGAGTGCAGGCGAATCCACTGCCGCGCGCCGGCCGACAGGCTCGCCACGGCCGCGGGGTCCAGGACGGCTGATCGAGTACCCATGGTTCTCCTGGTTCTCCCTTGAGGGTGCGGGCTGCCGGGCCGCCCGCTCGATGAGGTCGGCGGCGCGGTGCGGGCGGTCGGCGGCGGCGAGCCGGCGGCCGAGGCGGCGGGCGTGCTCG
>NZ_JBFBDO010000168.1:0-11252 GCF_040683335.1 Kitasatospora sp. NPDC093806 | reverse complement strand
CCCGCCGACGAGGCCCCGCCCCCGCGCCCGGCCGTGGCCGGGTCCCCGTGCCGGACCCGCTCCCCAGCCCCCGGCCCCCGCCCCGGGCTGGCAGCAGCCGCCCGCCCCGCCGGCCGACGGCTACGGCTACCCCCAGCCCGGCGACGGCACGCAGCCGCCCGCCGGGTACGGCTACCCGCCGCCGCCCCCGGCCCCGCAGCAGTAGCGGCGGACGCGGAAGGGCCCACCGACTCCAGTCGGCGGGCCCTTCCCGTACTCCCGCGGCGTCAGCCGACCTCGGTCAGCTCGCGCGCCCGCTTCACGTCCTCGGCCATCCGCACCAGCAGCGCCTCGATCGAGTCGAACTTCTCCATCCCGCGCAGGTAGGTGAGGAACTCCACCGCCACGTGCAGCCCGTAGAGGTCCAGCCCGACCCGGTCGATGGCGTACGCCTCGACCGTCCGCGCGGTGCCGTCGAAGGTCGGGTTGGTCCCCACCGAGATCGCCGCCGGCATCCGCTCGCCGTCGGCCGTCAGCCAGCCCGCGTACACCCCGTCGGCCGGGATCGCGCTGTGCGGCACGGTCTCCACGTTGGCGGTCGGGTAGCCCAGCTCGCGGCCGCGCTGCGCGCCGCGCACCACCACGCCCTCCACCCGGTGCGGGCGGCCCAGCACCTCGTTGGCCCCGGCCAGGTCGCCGGCCGCGACCAGCCGGCGGGTCAGCGTCGAGGAGAACGGCTCGCCGTCCCCGGCGTTGCCGCGCACCTGGAGGTCGACCACCTCGACGCCGCAGTCGGCGGCCCGGCCCAGCTCGGCCAGCAGCGCGACGTCCCCGGCCGCCCGGTGGCCGAAGCGGAAGTTCGGCCCCTCGACCACCAGGCAGGCGTGCAGCGCGTCCACCAGCACCTGCCGGAAGAACTCCTCCGGCGACTCCTTGGAGAACTCGGTGGTGAACGGCAGCACCAGGACGGCGTCCACGCCGAGCGCCTCGATCAGCTCCGCGCGGCGCGGCTGCGGCGCCAGCAGCGGCGGGTGGCTGCCCGGCCGGACGACCTCGCTCGGGTGCGGGTCGAAGGTCACCACGACCGAGCGGACGCCCCGCTCGCGGGCGCGCTCCACCGCCCGGTTGATGATCAGCTGGTGTCCGCGGTGCACCCCGTCGAACGAGCCGATGGTGACGACGCTGCGTCCCCAGTCACCGGGGATCTCCTCCAGGCCACGCCAGCGCTGCACCCTGACCGCTCCTTGTTCCGTACGGCGCGTACCTTCTGTACGCTCAAACGCTCAAAACCCGAACCCCTATAGCGTGCCATGCGCCTGTCCCGAGTTCGGCACCGGAAGGCAGGTTGGGTGCACCACCCGCGGCCGGGCCCCGACGGCCGGGCCCCGGTACGCCGCCCGCCCGGCGGGAATCGTCAGGCACGCGCCCAGCACCTCCGGGTCGGTCTCGGCGGCCAGCAGGGAGTCCAGCAGCGCGCCGCGCAGCGCGTCCGCCACCGGATCGGGCACCGCCCGGCACAGCACCTCGGCGAACGGCCGGCGGACCGCCACCGACCGGGCCGCCAGCGCGCCGCTCAGCAGCACCCGCAGCTCCAGCCGGGCCGCCGCGCCGTCCACCGCGCCGGTCGCCAGCCGGCGGCCCAGGTAGTCGACGGCGACCGGGCCGGCCAGCTCCGGGTGCTCGCGCAGCAGCCGGGCCGCCAGTTCGGCACCCCGGCGGACCGCCAGCGGCGCCCGGGCGTCGGCCAGCACCCGCAGCGTCCCGGCGACCGGCGCGCCCAGCGGGCCGGCCTGGCCGCCCGGGGCACTCGGAGCGGCCAGCCGGTCGGCGAGCGCGGCGAGCACCGGCTCCGGATCGCTCTCCAGCGCCGGGGCCAGCGCCCGCGCGGTCAGGAAGCGGTCCTCCCCGCGCCGGTACGCGGCCAGCGCCGCCGGCAGGTGGGCGGCCCGGCTCCGCTCGTCCCCGACCAGCAGGGCCAGCGCGGCGCCGTGCAGGGCCGGCTCGTCCTCCCGGGCCAGCAGCGCCAGCGCGGCGAACCGCAGCAGCTCGGCCCCGGCGCCGCGCGCGTACGGGGCGACCCGCAGCGCGTGCACGGCCGCCGCCACGTGCCGCTCCGGCCGCGGATCGTGGCTCCAGCGGTCCACCGCCCGGCACAGCGCCGACGGCTCCTCGGCGGCCAGCACGGTCAGCAGCGCGTCCGCCCGCGGGTGCGCGGCCGCGGCCAGCGCCTCGGTCAACTCGTCCAGCGCCAGCGACCGGTGGGCGGACAGCAGGTCGTGCACCAGATCGGCCACGGTGACCCCGGGGCGGCCGGGCAGGCCGCGCGGATCGTCGAACCAGCCGCAGAGCAGCGGCAGCACCACCGCCGGGTCGGCCCGCAGCCGCCCGGCCACCGCCGCGAGGAACGGCCGGTCCGGGCCGTCGGCGGCCACCAGCCGCCGGTACAGGGCGAGTTCGCGCTCCAGCGGCAGACCGAGGCCGGACCAGAAGGCCGGTCCGAACCGGCCCGGGCCCACCGCCGGCAGCCGCTCGAACCCGCCCGCGGCGGCCGACCGTTCGACGATCCGCTCGGCCAACTGCTCCAGCAGCGCCCGGTGTTCGGCGAGGTCCGGACTGGCCGCCAGGCCCGCGGTGAGCAACCGGCCCGCCCACCAGGCGGGTTCGCTGCCCGGCGGGCGCAGGTCCAGCGCCCGCCAGATCCGGTGCAGCCAGGGGTCCAGCGCGGTCGCGCCCCAGGTCTCGGCGATCCGCCGGAGCGCGGCCGCCACCGGGCCGACCCGGTGGCGCGGCACGGTCCGGACCGCCCCGGCCGCCCCGGCCCCGGCCGGACCGTCGGCGGGCGCGGGGGGCGTGTCCTCGGCCTCGCCGAGCAGCAGCCGCAGCGCGGCCTCCAGATCCAGGTGCAGGCCCTGCAACCAGTCCGCGAACTCGCCGTGCGCGAAGCGGTAGCCCGGCCCGGCCGGGACGAACAGCCCCTCCGCCAGGACGGCCGCCGCCCACCCGCCCGCCACCGGGAACAGCTCCTCGAACGCCGCCCGGTCCAGCCCGCCCCGCTCGGCGCCGAGCATCCGCCGGGCCGCCTCGTGCACCCGCCCGGCCACCGCCGCCGCCGTCCGCCGCACCCGACCGGTCCCCGCCCCGGCCGGACGGACCGACCCCCGGCGGTGGGCGCCCGGCCGACGCGGGCGGCCGTCCTCGGCGAGCCGCTGGGCCACCCGCAGACAGCGCAGATCGAGGTGGGCGGCGAACAGCTCGCCCCGGCGCACCGGCTCCCCGCGCAGCCCCTCGGCCCACAGCTCCCCCGCCAGCCGGACCGCCAACGGGTGCCGGGCGTCCGCCCCCGCCGGCCACCCCGGCGGCAGGCCGTAGCGCCGCCGCACCCGGTCCGCCGCCTCGGCGGGCAGCGGCCCGAGCCGGCGGACGGCCACCCGGACGGCGCCCTGCCGCAGGGCCGGCCGGCCGATCGGCACCAGGAACTCGCCCTCCGCGCCGCCGGGCGCCAGCCGCTCCCAGGCCTCCGGGCCGCAGGCGATCAGCAGCCGCGCACCGGCCGCCGCCAGCCAGTGCGCGGCCGACCGCAGCCAGTCGGCGTCGAGTGGGACGGGCGCCTCCTCGGGCCCGTCCAGCACCACCAGCAGCGGCCGCCCGGCCGCCGCGCAGAGCTCCACCGCCGCCGCGCTCCCCGGTCCGGCCGGCACCGGGGCGTCCAGGGCCTCCGCCGCCGAGGTGAGCGCGCACTCCACGGCGGCCGCGAGCGAGGCGTCCCCGGGGCGCAGATCGGCGCCGCGCAGCCAGAGCGTGGGCTGCGGGCGCTCCCCGCCACCGCGCCGGACGGCGACGGCCGCCAGCTCGGTACTCCGCCCCGACCCGGGCTCCCCCACCAGCGCGACCACCCCGGCAGCCGCCACCCACCCCGTGCCCCCGGCCCACGCCCCGCCCGACACCCCGGCCGCCCACCCGGGATCCCCGGCCACCGCCGGGGTGGTGGCCAGCCCACCACCGGACGCAGCCGACGGCCCCCGCACGTCGCCGAGGTACGCCGGACCACCACCCCCGCGCCCCGAGGCCGACGGCCCACCCCCGCCACCGAAACCAGGCAGCCCCTCACCCGCCCACCCCGCAGCCGCGTCGCCGAGGTACGCCGAACGACCACCCCCGTCGCCCCGCACACCCCCGACGCCGGACAGAGCACCCTCCGCCCACTCCGCAGCCGCCCCACCGCCGGCCACCGCCGGGGTGGTGGCCAGCCATTCGCCCCACTCGGCCAGCCCGTCCGGGCGGTCCACCCGGTCGGCCGCGAGGGCGGCCACCCGGTCGGGGCCCGCGCCGGCGGCGGCGAGCTGGGCGGCGGACAGCCGGAGCACCCCGGCCAGGTTGAGCGCGCCCCCGTACGCCGGGACGCCGGCCGCGTTGCGGGCCAGCGCCTCGGCCAGTTCCGGCTCCCTCACCCCGGCCCCCGCCGCCGGGACGGCGGTCGGCGGCCCCGGCCGGCCCGGGGCCCGCAGGCCGGGGGCGACCACGGCGACCACCGCGCCGGTGGCGGCGTCCAGGACGGGCGCCCCGGCCGGCATCGCCGCGGCGTCACCCGCCGATGGAACGTCGAGCAGCAGGACGCCGCCGATCGGGTGACGGCGGTCGGCCTGCGGGCACCCGGCCCCCGGGTTCGCCGCGAGGGTGCACCGCAGCAGCACCGTCCGGGTGTCGGCGGCCCCCTCGCCGCGGACCGGGACGGGCACCAGCAGCACGCCGCCGCCCCCGGCCTCCGGCGCGGCCGCGATCGGCAGCGGCGGCACCGGCAGCCCGCCGAGCGGTTCGGTGCGCAGCAGGGCCAGCCCGTGCCCGGGGAGCGGCCGGACGTGGTCCGGTCCGAGGACCCGGGTCTGTCCGCCGAAGAGGTGCAGGACGATCCGGTCGAGGCCGGCGACCGCCTCGTGGGCGGTGAGGACGGTGCCCTCCGGGTCGACCACGAAGCCGAGCCCGCGCGGGCGCCCGTCCCGGTCGTGGATCCGCAGCAGTCGGCGGCCCGCGTCCCCCGCGGCCCCGTCCATCCCCCCGCCCGGGGCACCCTCCGAAGCAGCCCCCGGAGCACCCTCCGGCAGTCCTGCCGAAGGGTGCTCCGAGCGGCCCCCCGGTGTTGCCTCCGGAAAGCCCAGGAAGCCCAGCAGTCCCGGCATGCGCGCAGCCCTCCCCGCAGGGCCGGGCGGCCCGGGAGTGGACGCGTCGCGGCGACCTGCTCGCCGCCGGGGAGCCTGCCCGGCGCGGGCGCGGACCGACCGCGCCCGCGCCGTTCACGACCGTCGTTCACCTCGTGCGCTCCCACGTCCGGGTGAACTTCCCCGCGAGGGGCCGCGGGTCAGCCGACGAAACGGGTCAGCCGACGAAGACGGCGACCGGCCGGGCCTGGCCGCCCTTCTCCTCCACCAGCGCGAGGAAGGTGCCGTCCGGCCCGTACACCGCGATCGGCCCGTCCACGCCCATCCCGGGCGCCTTCAGCCGGGCGCCGTGCGACAGCTGCTTCGCCTGGTCGGCGTCGAGGTCCCAGCGCGGGAAGGCGGCCGCGGCGGCCTCGCCGATCGGCAGCACCTGCAGCCCCGTGGCGGAGTCGCCGGTGACCGAGGCCTCCAGCTGCTCCAGGGTCCGGGCCGACTCCACCCCGTACGGGCCGACCTTGGTGCGCCGCAGCGCGGTGAGGTGGCCGCCGACGCCGAGCCCGGCGCCGAGGTCCCGGGCGAGCGCCCGGATGTAGGTGCCGGAGGAGCACTCCACGGTGACGTCCAGGTCGATGACGGGCGTGCCGTCCTCGGCGACCGCGGCCCGCTGGTCGTGCACGGTGAAGGAGTGGATGGTGGTCGGCCGGGCGGCGATCTCGAAGTCCTCGCCCTCGCGGACCCGCGCGTACGAGCGCTTGCCGTCGATCTTGATCGCGCTGACCTTGGACGGCACCTGCATGATCTCGCCGGTGAGCGCGGCGATCCCGGCGTCGATGGCCTCCCGGCCGACCGCGTCGGCCGGGGTCGAGGCGGTGATGTCGCCCTCCCGGTCGTCGGTGACGGTGGTCTGGCCGAGCCGGATGGTCGCCTCGTAGGTCTTGGCGGTGAGCATCAGGTGGCCGAGCAGCCGGGTGGCCCGTTCGACGCCGATCACCAGCACGCCGGTGGCCATCGGGTCGAGGGTGCCGGCGTGGCCGACCTTCCGCGTCCCGGCCAGCCACCGCAGCTTGGCGACCACCCCGTGCGAGGTGATGCCCTCCGGCTTGTCCACGATCACCAGGCCGTCCGGACCGGTGCCTTTGCGCTTCATCAAGTTCTTTCTGTCAAAGCCCTGAAAGTGATCAACTACACGGGCCGCAGGGCGGCCCGGAACCGCTGCACCACCGCGGCGACGTCCTCCCGGGTGGAGAACCCGGCCGCGAAGGTGTGCCCGCCCCCGCCGAGCGCGGTGCAGGCGGCCGCGACGTCCACCGCGCCCTTGGAGCGGGAGGAGCCGCGCAGCGTGCCGTCCGGGTCCTGTTTGAGCACCAGCGCCACCTCGGCCTCGGCCGGGCGGCGCAGGATGTCGATCAGGCCCTCGATCTCCTCGACGGTCACGCTGAACAGTACGAGGTCCTGGTACGGCACCCAGGTCCACACCAGGCCGAGCCCGTCGGCCGCGTCCGGCTCGTAGACGGCCCGGTCGAGCGCGCCGGCCAGCACCTTGAGGTAGCCGAAGGACGAGGTGTCCCACAGCTGCCGGGAGATCAGGTCGTGCCGGATGCCGGTGGCCAGCAGCCGCCCGGCGAGTTCGTGGGTCGCGGGCGTGGTGGCCCGGTACTTGAACGAGCCGGTGTCGGTGGCGACCCCGGTGTAGAGGCAGGTGGCCAGGTCCTGGTCGAGTTCGACGCCGAGCCGGCGCAGCAGCTCGTCCACCAGGACGGCGGTGGCCGGGGCGCCGGGGTCGATCAGCTGGTGGGTGCCGAAGCCGGGATTGGAGGCGTGGTGGTCGAGGACCACCAGCACCGGCGCGGCGAAGGCCTTGGCGTGCAGCAGGCCGAGCCGGCTCTCCGCGGCCACGTCGAAGCAGAGCACCAGCTCGGGGGTGTCGGGCACCTCGCCGGCCGGCACGATCAGCTCCTGCCCGGGCAGGAAGGCCAGCGACTCGGGGACGATCTGCGGGTCGTCGCCGAAGGAGACCCGGACCTCCTTGCCGAGCCCGCGCAGGGCCAGCGCGGCCGCCAGCGCGGAGCCGAGCGCGTCGCCGTCCGGGCAGATGTGGCAGATCAGGTCGATGGCGCGGGCCCGTCCGATCTCCGCGACGACCTGCTGCCAGACCAGCTCGAACCCGCTCTCCTCGGCCCGCGGCCCCGGAAGCACCGCGAGGGCACCCTCCACCGTCTCGGTGGAGGACGCCCCCGTGGTCGTGCTGCCGGCCGCGCTGCCGCCGGCTGCCGAACCGGCCGCCGCCGGCTCACCCGCCATGACTACTCGTCCTCGTCGTCACGCTCGGACGCCGGAACCTTGTACGGGTCCGCGTCGCCCGCGTAGGCCGCGCCGGCGGCGGTGGTGCGCACCGCCGCGTCGATGGCCCGGGCCCGGTCGAGCAGGTCGTCGATGTTCCGGGCGTTCTCCGGCAGGGCGTCCGCGACGAAGGTCAGCGTCGGGGTGAAGCGCACCCCGGTCTGCTTGCCGACCTCGGAGCGGAGCACGCCCTTGGCGCTCTCCAGCGCGGCGGCCGTGGCCTCGCGCTCGGTGTCGTCGCCGAAGACGGTGTAGAAGACGGTGGCCTCGCGCAGGTCACCGGTCACCCGTGCGTCGGTGATGGTCACGAACCCCAGACGGGGGTCCTTGATCCGCCGCTCCAGGGTCTGGGCGACGACCACCTGGATGCGGTCGGCGAGCTTGCGCGCCCTTGCGGTGTCGGTCACGTTGCCTCCTCGTGCAGTGGGCCGGGTACTCGGGCGGTGCTGCGCGCCCGTCGGGGCCCCTGCCCCAAAGTACCGGCCCGCGCCCAGCCTTGTGGGCGCTCTCGGTCCTGATCCGTGTGAGAACGGCGACTCGCGCCGCCGGGCCCCACGGTCCTCATTCGTCGTCGTCGTTGTGGTGGCGCCTCCTGGCGGAGAGCAGCTGCACCTCGGGGCGGCCGGCGACCAACCGCTCACAGCTGTCCAGGATCTCGGTGACGTACCCGGCTTCGCCGGACACCACCGCGAGGCCGATCTCGGCCCGGCGGTGCAGATCCTGGTTCCCGGTCTCGGCAGCGCACACGCTGTACTTGCGCTGCAGTTCGGCCACGATGGGCCGCACGATCGACCGCTTCTCCTTGAGCGAGTGGACGTCGCCCAGCAGCAGGTCGAAGGTGAGTGTTCCCACGAACATGTATGGCAGGTCTCGCCGACCTGAAGGCCTCGGGGAGCGGCCCCGAACAGGACCGCTCCCCGGACCCTACACAGCGAGACCGGGGCCGGTCGACGGAAATACCACCCGTCGACCGGCCCCGGACGGAACCGACTAGGCGCGCGGCTTCTCGCGCATCTCGTAGGTCTCGATGATGTCCTCGACCTTGATGTCGTTGAACGACCCCAGGGTCACACCGGCCTCGAAGCCCTCGCGGACCTCGGTCGCGTCGTCCTTGAAGCGGCGCAGACCCTCGATGGTGAGGCTCTCCGCCACGACCTTGCCGTCGCGGATGAGGCGGGCCTTGGCGTTGCGGCGCAGCAGGCCCTCGCGGACGATGACACCCGCGATGTTGCCGAACTTGGAGGAGCGGAAGACCTCGCGGATCTCCGCGGAGCCGAGGCGCACCTCCTCGTACTCCGGCTTGAGCATGCCCTTGAGGGCGTTCTCGATCTCCTCGATCGCCTGGTAGATGACCGAGTAGTACCGGACGTCCACGCCTTCCTTGTCGGCCGCGGCGCGCGCACGACCCTCCGCGCGCACGTTGAAGCCGATGATGATGGCGTCCGAGCCCATCGCCAGGTCCACGTCGGACTCGGTGATGGCACCCACACCGCGGTGCAGGACCCGGAGCTCGACCTCCTCGCCCACGTCCAGCTTGACGAGGGCGTCCTCGAGGGCCTCGACCGAACCGGAGACGTCACCCTTGATGATGAGGTTGAGCTGCTCGATGGAGCCGGCGGCGATGGCCTTGTCCAGGTCCTCCAGGGACACCCGGACCCGACGCTGCGCGAAGGCGGCGTTGCGGTCGCGGGCCGAGCGCTTCTCGGCGATCTGGCGGGCGGTGCGGTCCTCGTCGACGACGATGAAGCTGTCGCCGGCGCGGGGCACCGAGGTCAGACCGAGCAGCAGCACCGGGCGGGACGGGCCGGCCTCGGCGAGGCTGTTGCCGTTCTCGTCCAGCATCGCGCGGACGCGGCCGTAGGCGTCGCCGACCACGATCGAGTCGCCGACGCGGAGGGTACCGCGCTGCACGAGCACGGTCGCCATGGCGCCGCGGCCCTTGTCGAGGTGGGCCTCGATGGCGATACCCTGCGCGTCCTGCTCCGGGTTGGCCCGCAGGTCGAGCGAGGCGTCCGCGGTGAGGACCACGGCCTCCAGCAGCTGGTCGATGTTGAGACCCTGGCGCGCGGAGATGTCGACGAACATGGTGTCGCCGCCGTACTCCTCGGCCACCAGACCGAACTCGGTCAGCTGACCGCGGACCTTGGTCGGGTCGGCGCCCTCGACGTCGATCTTGTTGACGGCGACCACGATCGGCACACCCGCGGCCTTGGCGTGGTTCAGCGCCTCGACCGTCTGCGGCATGACACCGTCGTTGGCCGCGACCACCAGGATCGCGATGTCGGTGGACTTGGCACCACGGGCACGCATGGCGGAGAACGCCTCGTGACCCGGGGTGTCGAGGAAGGTGATCGGGCGCTCTTCGCCGTTCACCATCGTCGCCACCTGGTAGGCACCGATGTGCTGGGTGATGCCACCGGCCTCGCCGGCCACCACGTTGGACTTGCGGATGGCGTCCAGCAGGCGGGTCTTACCGTGGTCGACGTGACCCATGACGGTGACGACCGGCGGGCGCGGGGCCAGCTGGTCCTCGTCGCCCTCGTTGGCGCCGAAGTCGATGTCGAACGACTCCAGCAGCTCGCGGTCCTCGTCGTCCCGGCTGACGATCTCGAGCTGGAAGCCCATCTCGTCGGCCAGCAGCTGCAGCGTCGCGTCGGAGACCGACTGCGTCGCGGTGACCATCTCACCCAGGTTGAACATGACGGAGACGAGCGCGGCCGGGTTGGCGTTGATCTTCTCCGCGAAGTCCATCAGCGAGGCGCCGCTCGACAGGCGAACGGTCTGGCCGTTGCCGCGAGGCAGCATCACACCGCCGACGGACGGGGCCTGCATGGCCTCGTACTCCTGGCGCTTCGCCCGCTTCGACTTGCGACCACGGGCCGGACGGCCACCGGGGCCACGGCCGAACGCACCCTGCGTGCCACCACGGCCGGCCGGGCCGCCGGGACGGCCGCCGAAGCCGCCGGGACGCGGGCCGAAGCCGCCGCCGCCACCGGGGGCACCGCCACCGGGACGGGGACCGCCGAAGCCGCTGCCGGCCGGGCGCGAACCCGGACCGGCCGGACGGCCCTGGAAGCCCGGACGGGCGCCACCGGCACCCGGACCACCCGGACGGCCACCGGGGCCACCCGGACCACGGCCACCCGGGCCGGGACGCGGGCCCGGACCGGCCGGACGCTGGGGCATCATGCCCGGGTTCGGACGCGGCATGCCCGACGGGGTCGGACGCGGGCCGGCCGGACGCGGCATGCCGTCGGGACGCGGAGCACCGGCACCCGGAGCGCCACCCGGAGCACCGGGACGCGGACGGTCGCCGCCCGGACGCGGAGCGCCACCCGGACGGGGAGCACCGGCACCCGGAGCACCCTGGCCGCCCGGACGCGGACGGTCGCCACCCGGACGGGGACGGTCGCCACCGGGGGCACCCTGGCCACCCGGACGCGGACGGTCGCCACCGGGGCGCGGACGGTCGCCGCCCGGGGCACCCGCGGCGGCCGGACGCGCACCAGGCGCGGCCGGACGGCGGTCGCCGGGGCGGGCCATGCCGGTCGCGCTGCCCGAGGTGAACGGGTTGTTGCCCGGACGCGGGCCGGCCGGACGCGGGCCCGGACGGGCACCGGCGCCGGCGGCACCGCCGGCGGCGGGGCCGGCCGGACGCTGGGTCTGGCCCGCCGGACGCGGAGCCTGGGTCTCACCGGACACGGGGGCCGGCGAGGAGAACTCGGCCGCCGGAGCGGCCGGAGCCGCGGCAGCGGCGGGGCGGGCCGCCGGGCGCGGGCC
>NZ_JBFBDO010000167.1:0-11332 GCF_040683335.1 Kitasatospora sp. NPDC093806 | reverse complement strand
GCCACCTCGCCGACGAGCACCTCGCCGTTCTTCGCGAAGGCGACGACGGACGGCGTGGTTCGCGCGCCCTCGGCGTTGGTGATGACGGTGGGCTCACCGCCCTCCAGAACGCTGACGACCGAGTTCGTCGTACCGAGGTCGATGCCGACCGCGCGTGCCATCGAAGGTACCTCCACGAAAGAGTTGAGCTATACGGGCTCAAGGATGCACGAAGCGAGCGGGGGAGTCAACAGCTATGAGTCCAAGGTGCTCAAGTTTGCTGAGCTGACAATCCGAGGGTCGTTCCGGGGGTGCCGCAGGGGGCCCCGGGGGTGCACTTACGTGACTGCCGCCATACCTTGAGCATCTTCAGGAGAAGTGTTAACGAGCGGTAATGTCCGGGCCGTCGGCCCTGGAAGTTACCGACGAGTACAATCCCCCGGGGGCCCTTCACCCCCAGCAAGCACCCAGCAAGCAGGAAAGCCGCAGGAGACGGAGAGCCGATGCAGCTAGCAGCGATCGTCATCTCGCTGGTCACGTTCGTGGTCGGCACCGCGCTCGCCGCTCGTGCGGCGCTGTACATCTACAAGGTGGTGCGCACCGGCCAGCCGGACCCCGCCCGGTTCGGGCAGCCCGCGCAACGGGCGAAGACCCTGGCGGTCGAGTTCGTCGGCCACACCAGGATGAACCAGTGGGGCGTTGTGGGCGTCGCGCACTGGTTCGTCGCGGTCGGCTTCTTCAGCCTCGTCCTCACCATCGTGAACGCCTTCGGTCAGCTCTTCGACCCGGAGTTCGCGCTGCCGATCATCGGGCACTGGATGCTCTGGCAGCTCTTCGTCGAGCTGCTCGGCACGCTGACCACCCTGGGCATCCTGACCCTGATGGTGGTCCGGCTGCTCAGCCTGCCCTCGAAGTCCGGCCGCAAGTCGCGCTTCGCCGGCTCGATCGCCTGGCAGGCCTTCTACGTCGAGTACACGATCCTCGGCATCGGCCTGTGCATCACCATGCTGCGCGCCCTGGAGGGCGCCCTGGCCGGCGTCGATTCCTACGGGCCCGAGCACCTGGTCTCGTACCCGCTGGTCGCGGCGCTGCGCGGCCTGGAGCCCGGCACGCTGGAGAACCTGGTCTACCTCTTCGCGATGCTGAAGATCTGCATCTCCTTCGCGTGGGCGACCACCATCGGCCTCAACCCCTCGATGGGTGTCGCCTGGCACCGCTTCCTCGGCTTCTTCAACATCTACTTCAAGCGCGAGGAGGACGGCTCCACCGCGCTCGGCGAGCTCCGTCCGATGACCAGCGGCGGCAAGCCGATCGACTTCGAGGACCCGGCCGACGACGCCGTCTTCGGCGTCTCCCAGGTCGAGCACTTCTCCTGGAAGGGCATCCTCGACTTCTCCACCTGCACCGAGTGCGGCCGCTGCCAGTCGCAGTGCCCCGCCTGGAACACCGGCAAGCCGCTCTCGCCCAAGCTGCTGATCATGAGCCTGCGCGAGCACGCCTACGGCAAGGCGCCGTACCTGCTGGCCGGCGGCGGCAAGGACATGGAGGGCGAGGAGAAGGCCACCGCCGAGCAGCTCAAGGACGTCCCGGCGGCCGCCCTGGCCGAGGCCGAGCGCCCGCTGATCGGCACCGCCGAGGAGAACGGCGTCATCGACCCGGACGTGCTGTGGTCCTGCACCACCTGCGGCGCCTGCGTCGAGCAGTGCCCGGTGGACATCGAGCACATCGACCACATCGTCGACATGCGCCGCTACCAGGTGATGATCGAGTCGTCCTTCCCGACCGAGGCCGGGACGATGCTCAAGAACCTGGAGAACAAGGGCAACCCGTGGGGCATGGCCACCAAGGCGCGCCTGGACTGGGTCAAGGAGCTCAAGAAGGAGACCGGCATCGAGGTGCCGGTGATCGGCGAGGACATCGACCCCGCCGAGGTCGAGTACCTCTACTGGGTCGGCTGCGCCGGCGCCCTGGAGGACCGCGCCAAGAAGACCACCAAGGCCTTCGCGGAGCTGCTGCACACCGCCGGCGTGCAGTTCGCCATCCTCGGCAAGGAGGAGTCCTGCACCGGTGACTCCGCCCGCCGCCTGGGCAACGAGTTCCTCTTCCAGATGCTCGGCGCGCAGAACGTCGAGACCCTGAACGCCGCGCTGGAGGACGCCCCGGTCAAGCGGATCGTGGCCACCTGCCCGCACTGCTTCAACACCATCGCCAACGAGTACCCGCAGCTCGGCGGCCACTTCGAGGTCATCCACCACACCCAGCTGCTGCAGCACCTCATCGACGAGGGCAAGCTGATCCCGGTGAACCCGGTCGAGGGCCTCATCACCTACCACGACCCCTGCTACCTGGGCCGCCACAACAAGGTCTACAGCCCGCCGCGCGAGATCATGGACAAGGTCCCCGGTCTGCGCCAGCAGGAGATGCACCGCCACAAGGAGCGCGGCTTCTGCTGCGGCGCCGGCGGCGCGCGGATGTGGATGGAGGAGCGGATCGGCAAGCGGATCAACACCGAGCGCGTGGACGAGGCGCTGTCCCTCAACCCGGACATCGTCTCCACCGCCTGCCCGTTCTGCCTGGTGATGCTCTCCGACTCGGTCAACGGCAAGAAGAACGAGGGCGCGGCCAAGGAGCACCTGAAGGTCGTCGACGTGGCCCAGCTGCTGCTCGACTCGGTCAAGGCGGTCCCGCCGGCCGAGACCGAGGAGCCGGCCACCGTCGACGCCTGACGGCCGGGCCCTGGCGCCGGCGCGGTCCGAACTGGGCCGTGCCGGACCCCAGTTGTTCGACAGTTCTGCAACAACCGCCCGGCCCGGGGGGTGCCACCGGCGCCCGCCGGGCCGGGCTTTTCGGGTGCCACGCCCGGGCGTGGCGGCGGATCCGCCGCCGCCCACCGGGGTACCGACCGCCGGACCGCAGGACGGCGTCCCGGTCGGAAGGAAATACAGTAGGCGCCTGACCGGCCCCGAGCCGGTCGCTCCGTTCCGGACCCCGGAACGCCATTCAGACCACCGACGGAGGTATCGGCCCGCCGGGCCGGGCCGCAGAGACCACAAGGGGAACAGCGCAGACCATGACCGAGGCGATCATGCTGGTCGGTGGTAAGGGCACGCGACTGCGTCCGCTGACCACCCACACCCCCAAGCCCATGCTGCCCGTGGCAGGCGTCCCGTTCATCGCCCACCAGCTCGCCCGCGCGGCGGCGGCCGGGGTCACCCGCGTGGTGCTCGCCACCTCCTACCTCGCCGAGGTCTTCGAGGACCACTTCCAGGACGGCACCCCGTACGGCATCGAGCTGGTCTACCTGACCGAGCGCGAGCCGCTCGGCACCGGCGGCGCCATCCGGAACGCGGCCACCGGGCTCACCTGCGGCCCCGACGAGCCGGTCCTGGTCTTCAACGGCGACATCCTCTCCGGCGTCGACATCGCCGCCCTGCGCGACGGCCACGTGGCCGCCGGGGCCGATGTCACCCTGCACCTCACCCGGGTCGAGGACCCGCGCGCCTTCGGCCTCGTCCCGACCGACGAGCACGGCCGGGTGCTGGAGTTCCTGGAGAAGCCGGAGACGCCGGAGCAGATCGTCACCGACCAGATCAACGCCGGCTGCTACGTCTTCACCCGCTCGGTCATCGACCGCATCCCGACCGGCCGCGAGGTCTCGGTCGAGCGCGAGACCTTCCCCGAGCTGCTGGCCACCGGCGCGCTGCTGCGCGGCGTCGTGGACACCTCGTACTGGCTGGACCTCGGCACCCCGGCCGCCTTCGTCCGCGGCTCGGCCGACCTGGTGCTCGGCAAGGTCGACTCGCCCGCCGTCCCCGGCCCGACCGGCGACGCCCTGCTGCTGCCCGGCTCGACCGTCCGGCACGGCGCGGTGCTCAGCGGCGGCACCGTGGTCTCCGAGGGCGCGGTGGTCGAGGCCGGCGCGATCGTCGAGGGCAGCGTGATCCTGCCCGGCGCGGTGATCGGCCCGGACACCCTGGTCAAGGACTCGATCGTGGGCGCCTTCGCCACCATCGGCGACCGGACCGCGCTGGACGGCGCGGTGATCGGGGACGGCGCGATCGTCGAGTCCGACAACGAGCTGCCGACCGGCATCCGGGTCGCCTGCGGCACGCTGCTGCCGGTCGGCGCGGTCCGCACCTCGGCCGGCCCGGGCGGCTGCCCGGCCGGCACCAGCGCGGCGGCGGCGGTGCACGGGCCGAAGGTCGGCGCGCGGCGGTAGGCGGTCGCGAGCGCGGTAACAGGCTCGCTGCAAACCGGACCCGGTCCGGTGCCCGCCCGCCACGGGACCGGTCGGACGGGTACCTTCTGAGCGTGGCTGGCAATCGATACGACAGCGGTCAGGGCGCCGACCCCCGTGGCGGGTGGTCGGCGCCCCCGCAGCAGCAGGCGGCGCCCGGGGGGCACGGGCCGACGGACGGGCCGGAGTACTTCACCGGCCCGCAGCAGGGGCCCGGGGGGTACGGCCCGCAGGGGCACGGTCCCCAGGGGCCGTACGGGCACCCGGGTCCGCAGGACCCGTACGCCCAGCCGGGGCCGTACGCCCCGCAGGACCCGTACGCGGCCGACCAACCCGGCCACACCCGGGCCTTCCCGGCCGGCGCCGACCCCTACGCGGGCGAGCCGTACACCGGGCAGCCCTCCTACTACGACGAGCAGGGGCAGCCGTACGGCGCGGGCCACCCGCCGCAGCAGCCCCAGCAGCCGTACGGCGAGGACAACGTCGCCGTCTACCGCGCGGGCGGCCAGTCCGCGCCGCAGGCCACCGGGCCGCGCCCGACCTGGCGCGAGCTGCTCGTCGGCCTGTTCCGCACCCCCACCGCGATCTTCGACCGCACCCGCGACCACCAGGTCTGGCTCCCCGCCGTCACGGTCTCGCTGGCGTACGGCGCCCTCGCCGTCCTCGGCATCGGCCTGACCCGCGACGACGTGGTCAACTCCACCTTCACCGTGGCGCTCACCGCGATGCTCGCGGCCGCGATCGGCTTCACCCTGGCCGGCGGCATGCTGGGCGCGGTGACGTACGCGCTGGCCCGGCAGTTCGGCGGCGACGGCCCCTGGCAGTCCACGGTCGGCCTCGCCGTGCTGATCGGCTGGACCACCGACGCGCCGCGGCTGCTGCTGGCGCTGGTGCTGCCCGCCGACAACCTGGTGGTCCAGGCGGTCGGCTGGGCCACCTGGGTGCTCTGCGCCGTCCTGCTGACCAGCATGGTCCGCCGGCTGCACGACCTGCCCTGGGGCAAGGCCGCCGGCGCGGCCGCGCTGCAGCTGCTGGCCCTGCTGGTGCTGATCAAGCTGCCGACCCTGGGCTGACCAGGGCCGCGCCCCGCGGGGGACAATGGACGACGGGCTCCGCCTCGCGGGGCCCGTCGCGCTTTCCCGCTCACCCTCGACCCACCCTCGACCGCACGGAGCCAGGCATGACCCTCCCCACCACCCACGTCAGCTTCCCGGCCGGGGCGGTGACCGGCGAGTCGACGGTGCTCGCGGTGCACCCGCTGGACGGCGGCCGGTTCGCCGTCGTCACCGAGGCCACCCCGTTCCACCCGCTCGACCACACCTGGCCCGACCAGCCGGCCGACCTCGGCACCCTCACCGTGGACGGCACCGAGCTGGCCGTCGTCGACTGCCTCACCGGCGCCGTCGGCCCGGACGGCGGCGACCCGCTGGTCGGCGCCGACATCCCGGTCCGGCGCGGGGACGAGGAGTGGTCCTGGCTGGTCCTGCACGTCCTGGCGGGCGACCCGGGCGCCGTGGTCGGCAAGACCGCCGTCCTCGCCGTCGACGCCGAGCGCCGGGCCGCCCTGTGCGCCTCGCACAGCGGCTGCCACCTGCTCGCCCTCGCCCTCAACGAGGCGCTCGCCCCGCGCTGGCGCAAGGACCCGGGCCGCTCCGACGCCTTCGGCCACCCGGACTTCGACAGCCTCGCGATGGCCACCTCGGTGATGGACACCGAGGCCAGCACCGACACCTACCGGCTCGGCAAGTCGCTCCGCAAGAAGGGCTTCAGCGCCGAGGCCACCGAGGAGCTGCCGGCCCTCGCCGACGCGCTCCCCGCCCTCACCGAGGCCGTCAACCGGCGCCTGGCGGCCTGGGTCGCCGCCGACGCCCCGGTGCGCATCGACGTCCCCGGCCCGGAGCTCACCGCCCGCCGCCAGTGGCACTGCGAGCTGCCCGAGGGCGCGGCGCGGATCTTCTGCGGCGGCACCCACCTGCACCACCTGGGCGAGCTGGCCGAGCTCCGCACCGAGCTGCGGCTCTCCGAGGACGGCAGCGAGCTGGTCGCCGTCACCCGGCCCAAGCGGGCCTGAAACGCCGGTGGGCGGTCACCCCTGCTCCAGGGGTGACCGCCCACACGTGTGCGCTCTGCCGCAGCCGCGTCTCAGACGTCCGTGCGGTGGAAGTTCAGGTAGGACCGGGACGGCGTCGGACCGCGCTGCCCCTGGTACCGGGAGCCGTACCGCTCCGAGCCGTACGGGTGCTCGGACGGCGAGGACAGCCGGAACAGGCACAGCTGCCCGATCTTCATCCCCGGGTAGAGCTTGATCGGCAGCGTCGCGACGTTCGACAGCTCCAGCGTGACGTGCCCGCTGAAGCCCGGGTCGATGAAGCCGGCCGTGGAGTGCGTCAGCAGCCCGAGCCGGCCCAGGCTGGACTTGCCCTCCAGCCGCGAGGCGACGTCCTCCGGCAGCGTGATGACCTCGTAGGTCGACGCCAGCACGAACTCGCCCGGGTGCAGGATGAACGCCTCGTCGCCCTCCGGCTCGACCAGCCGGGTCAGGTCCGGCTGCTCCTCGGAGGGGTCGATGTGCGGGTAGCGGTGGTTCTCGAAGACCCGGAAGAAGCGGTCCAGTCGCACATCGATACTGGAGGGCTGGATCATCGAAGGGTCGAACGGGTCGATCACGACCCGGCCCTTGTCGATCTCGGTCCGGATGTCCTTGTCAGAGAGCAGCACGCTTCGAGGTTACGTGCACGACGCGGCCCCGGACGAATCGCCCGGGGCCGCACCTGTCACTTCTCTCCCGCGATCGCCCTCGTCAGGCGAGGAACTCCACGGCCTCCGACCGCAGTGCCCGGGCCAGTTGCGGCTCGGACAGCTCCCGCACGTCGGCCAGCACCGAGCTCCGCAGCCGTCCGCACTGCGGACAGCGGATCAGCCGCCCGGGCCCCAACCGACCGGGTCCGAGGTTCTGCATCGGGAACGTGGTGGTGCTGAACAGGTGCCCCTCGGCACAACGAACGACGGCGCGCTGCTCCATCGATCCCCTTCCCATCCTTACCCCAGTACTCACCCGTACTCGTCGCCCCGAACAGGCGGAGCCCCCGGGACCAGCGTCACATTAGGGGAAGTTCCGGACATTCCACACCAAGGCTCGCCGCCCCGCGCCCACCCGCCGGGGCACTCTCACGCGGCCCACACAGTACGCCTCCGCCCCCACCCCGCGCGGCTCCGCCACGACCTCCGGCCACCTGTGCAACGGCCGTCACGAATGGGGTACAGTGAGGGCAGATCGAGCGGTCTCTGACGGCTCATCAGGCGGGCGTAGTTTAGTGGTAGAACATGAGCTTCCCAAGCTTAGAGTGCGAGTTCGATTCTCGTCGCCCGCTCCAGCAGTAGAGCCCCAGGCCAACGGCCTGGGGCTTTCGCGTTGTCCGGGGGTTGTGCGAGGGGTCGTCCGGGTGCCGTCCGGGTGCGGGTCGGCGCCGGGGAGGAGGGTCCCCCGGGAGGGGGAGTGGGGGGAT
This sequence comes from Kitasatospora sp. NPDC093806, assembly GCF_040683335.1. NCBI lineage: Bacteria > Bacillati > Actinomycetota > Actinomycetes > Kitasatosporales > Streptomycetaceae > Kitasatospora > Kitasatospora sp. NPDC093806. The sequence goes on along the minus strand of NZ_JBFBDO010000167.1, from coordinate 3,610 downwards.
CGTCCGGTGGCCGGATCCGGGGCGGGGGGTCGCGCGGCGAGACTTACTTCCGGGCGGGGGGAACGTCGGGACCGCCCGTGGAACCCGAGACTCCTGGAGGACCTCATGGCGGCCATGACCGCGATCGCGCCGACCGGACGGCGGACCCGGTGGGCCGGCTACACGGCCGCGGCGGCGGCCCTGGCCTATGCCGCGCCGCACTTCTGGTGGGGAGCCGGTGTCGCGGCGACCTTCCCCGGTGACTTCGCCACCGCTCCGCACGGCGACCTGGAGGCGGCGATCGGCTACTGGGTGATGGGGGCGGTGGCGGTGTTCGGCGCGGTGCTCTCGCTCGCCCTGGTCCGCCCGTGGGGCCGGCGCGTCCCGGCCCGGCTGCTGGCCGTCCCGGCGGGGATCGCCGGGGTCGGGATGACGCTGTGGGGCTTCACCTACTTCGCGATGCGCTACCTGCTCGCCGCCGACCGGGTGGTCTCGGCCCCCGCCTTCGCCGCCCAGGACGCCCATCCGCAGAGTGCCTGGGGCCTCTTCTGGTACGGCCTCTTCCTGCTCTGGGGCCTCACCCTCGCCGCCGCCTCCTGGCAGCGACTGCGGGCCGGCCGCCCGCACTGCGCCAGCTGCACCGGGTCCTGAGAAACAGGGAGGCGCGGAGCGAGTCCCCCCGGACTCGCTCCGCGCCGCGTCGACGCGCGGCTTTGCTGCCGCTCCCCCCGACTGCCCCGGACTCCCGCCGTCCCCCCTGGCGCACTCTCCGGCGAGAGCTCTCCGCACAGGCCCGGCAAGCCCCCTTTGGGTGGGGCGTCGTTGATCTTTACGGTAACAAACCGCTTGGTTGGTTTGTCAATAGGGGGATCCATGAAACATCCACAATCGGGGGTACGGCCGCCGGATGCAAGGGTGCGGCGGGGATCGCAGGAAAACGCCTGCGGGGATGGGTCGTTCGCGGGCGTATGGGTGGGGGTGGGCGTGTGGGGTGGGGGTTGTTCTGAATCCGACATTCCGAACGGAATGTCGGATTCGTGAAGAGGGGACGCGGGGCGGCGCTCAGCGGAGCAGACGGCGTTCCTTGGCGACGGCCACCGCGCCCGCGCGGGTGTCCACGCCCAACTTGTCGTAGATCCGGCCGAGATGGGTCTTGACGGTCGCCTCGCTGATGAACAGGGCGCGGGCGATCTCCCGGTTGCCGAGCCCCTGGGCGAGTTGGGCGAGGATCTCCAGCTCGCGCTCGGTGGGCTGCGGGGCCGGGGCGCGCATCTGGGCCATCACCTTGGAGGCGACCGGCGGGGACAGCACCGTCCGGCCCCGCGCGGCCGAGTGCACGGCGGCGAACAGTTCCTCCGGCCGCTCGGCCTTCAGCAGGTAGCCGGTGGCGCCCGCGCCGATCGCCCGGGTGATGTCGGCGTCGGTGTCGTAGGTGGTGAGGACCAGGACGTGCGGGGCGTCCGGGGCGGCGGTGATCCGCCGGGTGGCCTCCACCCCGTCGATGCCGTCGCCGAGCTGGAGGTCCATCAGCACCACCTGCGGGGCGAGCCGGGCGGCCAGTTCGACGGCCTCCTCGCCGCTGCTCGCCTCGCCGACCACCTCGATGTCGCCGGCACTGGCCAGCAGGGCGAGCAGGCCGGCCCGGACGACGGCGTGGTCGTCGCAGACCAGCAGCCGGACCGGGGCCGGGGCGGGGACGGTGGCGGGCACGGTGGCGGGGACGGGGTTCATCGGACGGCTCCGGGAGGGGTGAGCGGGATCGCGGCGGAGACCACGGTGCCCTCGCCGGGGGCGCTCTCCACCGTCAGGGTGCCGCCGAGCTGGCGCAGCCGGGCGCGCATCGCGGGCAGGCCGTGGCCCCGGGCGGACGGCGAGGAGGAAGGGGAGGCGGGGGACCGGGTCGCGGCGGGCGGGGTGAAGCCGCGGCCGTCGTCGGCGATGTCCAGGACGGCCTGGTCGCCGAGGAAGGAGAGGGTCAGCGCGGCGGCCGACGCCCCGGCGTGCTCGCGGACGTTGGCGAGCGCACCCTGGGCGATCCGCAGCAGCGCGGACTGCGCGGCCGCCGGGAGCGGGACGGGCGCGCCGTCCAGGTGGAAGCGGACCGGCAGCCCGCTCTCCGCGGACTCCCGTTCGGCGAGCGCCCGGAGCGCCTGGTCGAGGGTGCGGCCGTCGGCGAGTTCGGCGGGCGCGAGGTCGTGGACGAAGCGGCGCGCCTCGGCGAGGTTGCGGGCCGCCACCTCGGCGGCGGTGCGGACGTGGCCGCGGGCGGTCGCCGGGTCGCCGTCCCAGGTGCGGTCGGCGGCCTGGAGCAGCATCTGCTGGCTGGAGAGGCCCTGGGCGAGGGTGTCGTGGATCTCCATCGCGAGCCGTTCGCGCTCGGCCAGGGTGCCCTCCCGACGTTCGGTGGCGGCGAGCTCGCGGCGGGTGCGGACCAGGTCGGCGATCAGCGCCCGCTGCCGCTCGGCCTGCCGCTCCATGTACAGGAAGACGGCGGTGGCCAGGGCGGCGACGGCGGGCGGCAGCAGGATCAGATTGGCGTCCACGGCGCCCGGCAACCGGACCTCGCCGACCACCACCAGCAGGGTGAGCGCGGCGACCAGCGGGATCGCGGCCCGGGCGGGCAGGGTCCGCAGCGCGGTGTAGACCAGCGGGACGGCGCACCAGGCGAAGCTCGGCGCGAGCAGCACCAGGACCACCCAGAGCGTGGTCACCACGGCCAGCGGCCAGGGGCGGCGGCGGTGCCCGGGGGCGGGCGGGCGGCGCAGGGCCAGCCAGGAGCCGACCGGCTGGACCACGGCCAGGGCGATGCTCAGGCCGAGCACCCAGGGGATCCGCGGGTTGCCGGGGTGGTGGGTGAGGAAGCGGCTGAGCGAGGTGGCGAGCAGGAGCAGGAACGCGGAGTCGAGCAGGACGGCCAGCCGGGCGGCGTCCGGGTCGGGGACCTCGGTGGGGTCGGGGGCGTCGGTGGGGTCGGGGGTGCCGGGGGCCTCGGGGGCGGGGGCGGAGGGGCCGGGGTGGTGCACGGGGCCGCTCCTCGTTCTGTCCGGTCGCCGCCGGGGCTGCGGCGATCCCTCGATGGTGACCCGTCCGGGGCGGGGGCGCATCGACCGATCGGACGACGGACCCGTCGTCCATCATGCCCCGGGGCGGTGGACGGAACGCCGATGTGGCGGGGGGTGCCGGGCTCGGAGGATCGATCCCGTTCCCACCACCGATCCGACGAGGAGCCGGACCATGAAGAAGACCTCCGTTCGCGCCAAGGTGCTGACCGGCACCGTCGCCGCCGCCGCGCTGACCGCCGCCACCGTCGGCGCCGTCTCGGCCAGCGCCGAGTCCACCGAGACCCCGGCCGTGGCCGCCGCCGCGGTCAAGGCCGACACCCAGAACAAGAACCTCGCCCAGACCACCGGCCTGACCATCGAGGCCGCCACCAAGGCCGCCCAGGCCACCCTGGACGCGGCCGCCAAGGCCGGCCAGCGGGTGTCCGTGGCGGTCGTGGACCGGGACGGCGTCACCCGGGTGCTGCTCAAGGGCGACGGCGCCGGCCCGCAGTCGCCGGAGTCGGCCGAGCGGAAGGCCTTCACGGCGGTCTCCTGGAACGCGCCCACCTCCGAACTGGCGAAGCGGCTCG
>NZ_JBFBDO010000166.1:0-11350 GCF_040683335.1 Kitasatospora sp. NPDC093806 | reverse complement strand
GGGGCGGCCGAACGCGAGGGCGGTGAGCCGCCGCCAGTCCAGCCGGTGCCCGGCGGTGACGACGCCCGGGCGCTCGCGCGGCACCAGGACCCGCAGCGCGCCCGGCCGCAGCGTGCACACCACCGGCGTCGGCATCCGCAGCGCCTCGCCGTCGACGGCCACCGGGATCTCGGCCGCCTCCTCGGCGGTCACCTCGACCCGCCGCGCCGTGGTCACGGTCAGCCCGGTGGCCTGCGAGCCCCGCACCGCCAGCTCGGCGGCCTGCGCCGCGCCCTCCACCCGGACGCCCAGCACGCCCAGTTCGCCGCGGTCGAGCCGGGGCCGCCGCCCGCCGCCGTCGAGTTCGTCGGAGGAGGAGCCGTACGGGTTGTTGCTGACCAGCAGCGCCTGCTGGGCGGCGAGCCCGGTGGCGTCCACCCGGGCGTCGACCAGGGCCACCCCCTCACCGGTCAGCAGGTCCGGCAGCAGGCTCAGCACCGTGCCGGCCTTGTCCTCGCGGTACTCGGGGCGCTGCACGACGTCCGCGTACACCCCGAAGGACACGGTGTTGACGAAGGCCCGGCCCGCGACCTCGCCGAGGTCGACCCGCAGCTCCTCGCCGTCGGTCAGCGCGTCGAGGCAGCGGGCCGGGTCGGAGCGGTCGAGGCCGAGGTCCATGGCGAAGTGGTTGCGGGTGCCGGCGGCGACCACCAGGAACGGCAGGCCGTGCTCGGCGGCGACCGCCGCGACCAGCGCCTGGGTGCCGTCGCCGCCCGCGACGCCGAGCAGGTCCGCACCCCCGGACACCGCCTCGCGGGCCAGCTCGGCGACATCGGCGGGGGCGTCCGGGTCGAGCAGCACCACCCGGGCGCCGAGCCCCTCCGCCCGCTCGACCAGCCCGAAGCGGTCGACCTTCCCGCCCCCGGACTTCGGGTTCATGATCAGCACCGGGTGCCTCGGCCGGGCCGCCGGGACCGCCCGCACCGCCCCGGCCGGGCCCGACCCGCGCAACGCGGCCCGGCCGCAGGCCAGCGCCGCACCCCAGCACAGGACCAGCAGCACCGCCGTCGGCCATAGGTCGTCGGAGGTGAACAGCACCAGCACGGCCACCAGCGCGACGACCCCGAGCAGCGCCCCCAGCAGCCGCCGGACGCCCCGGTACGCCAGGAACCACCAGACAGCCACGGCCCAGGCGACCAGCCCCAGGAACCCGGCCGCGACCACCAGCAGCCCGCCCGAACCCAGCGCGAGCAGCAGCACGGCCAGGGTGCCGGCCGCGGCCAGCAGGGCGCACCGCGCGAGCAGCCGGGCGCGCGCCGGTGCCGCCGTCCCGTCGATCTCGTCCTCCCCCTGCCGCGTCCGTCCACCACGGGCCTGATCCCGTGCCAGCAGCCTGCGCACTCCCCGCGCCGCGGGCAATTCCGGCCGGGCCGTCCGGGTGAGCCCCGTACCCCGCGCGTAAGCGCCCGGCTGCGCCCGGCGGTCCGTGTCGGCGGGCCTTATGACAACAGCATTGACGTTCAATGGCGCTGCCGGTTTCATGGCCGCACCCCCACACCCCCCACAGCCAAGGCGGTGATCCGTTGGCATCCACGGTGAAGGTCACGGGCGACGGTCCGAGAGCGGACGCGAGCAGCTCCGACGTCGCCATGCGCAAGTCCCTCGGCCTGCTGGACGGGGCGGCGATCGCCGCCTCCAGCACGGCCGCCACCAGCAGCATCGGCATCGGGCTCGGCCTGATGGCCGGGGTCGTCGGGCTGCACCTGCCCGCGATCATGCTGCTGGCCTTCCTCCCCGTGCTCGCCATAGCGGGCGGGTACGGGCGGCTGAACGCGGTCGATCCGGACGCCGGCAGCAACTACCGCTGGGTCGGCCGCACGCTCAGCCCGTGGCTGGGCTTCCTGACCGGCTGGGTGAACACCGTCGGCACCGTGGTGTTCATGGCGTACACCACGACGGTCACCGGCTCGTCGATCATCCAGCTGCTCGACCAGGCGCACCTGCGCAGCGTCGCGGGCCTGCGGCTGGACGCCGACTCGACCGTCCAGTGCACCCTGCTCGGTCTGCTGGTCCTGATCGGCGCCGCCCTGGTCGCGGTCCGCGGGCTCGACCTGGCCGCCCGGCTGCAGAAGGCCCTGCTGGTGTTCGAGTACGCCGTGCTGCTCGGCTTCTGCGGCTACGGCCTGTTCGCCGGCGACCAGCCGTTCTCCTGGCAGTGGTACAACCCGTTCGACCTCCCCTCCTTCGCCGCGCTGGCCCAGGGCATGGTGCTCGCGGTGTTCTGCTACTGGGGCTTCGAGTCGGTGTTCAGCGTCGGCGAGGAGGTCCGCGACCCGCGGGACGCCTCCCGGGGCGGCCTGCTCGCCCTGGTGGTGATGCTGCTGCTGTTCCTGCTCGCCGGCACCGCCTTCCAACGGGTGCTGCCCTTCGACGAGCTGGCCGACAACGGCGCGCACGGCCTCACCTACTTCGGGACGGCGCTCGCCCGGCAGCCGCTCGCCGCGCTGCCCCTGATCGCGCTGATGTTCTCCGCCGTGGCGTCCCTGCAGGCCGCCGTCATCCCGACCGCCCGCGGCCTGTACGCGATGGGCCGGGACGGGGTGCTCGGCCCGGTCTGGACCCGGCTCCACCCGCGGCACGCCACCCCCGCCGCCGGCACGCTGCTGATCACCGGGATCGCGGTCGCCCTGGCGCTCGGCTCGCTCGCCATCCCGACCGTCAACGACCTGATCACGGCCGCCGTCAACGCGATCGGCATCGTGGTCGCCCTCTACTACGCGCTGACCGCGATCGCCGCCGCCGTCCGGTTCCGCGGCCTGCTGCGCACCAGCCCGTGGGAGGGACTGCGCGCGGTGGTCGGCCCGCTGCTGGGCGCGGCGGCGCTGCTGGTGGTCGGCGGCTACCTGGCCTGGCAGTGTTACGACTCCGCCGACCACTTCGAACTCGCCGCCGACAACGGGTGGTTCGAGCTGTCCGTGCCGGTCCTGATGATCGTCACCGGGCTGCCGGCCGCCGCCTGGTCCCGCTGGCGGCGGCGCTCGCCCTACTTCCTGCCCGACGCGTCCTGAGAACGACCACAGCGAACGGAGCACCACCCATGACGAAGGCCGATCTCGTCTTCACCCGCGGACCCGTGCACACCGGCGACGCCGCCCGCACCCGGGCCACCGGGCTGGCCGTCACCGGCGACCGGATCACCGCCGTCGGCCACGACGAGGTCCGGGAGCTGATCGGGCCCGGGACCGAGGTCGTCGACCTCACCGGCCGACTGCTGCTGCCCGGCTTCCAGGACGCGCACATCCACGCCGTCTACGGCGGCACCGAACTGGCCGCCTGCGACCTCACCGGCACGGTCGGCGTCGCCGACTACCTGGCCCGGATCCGCGCCTACGCCGAGGCCCACCCCGAGCAGGAGTGGATCACCGGCAGCGGCTGGTCGATGGAGAGTTTCGAAGGCGGCCTGCCGACCCGGCAACTGCTCGATTCCGTCGTGCCCGACCGCCCGGTCTACCTGACCAACCGCGACCACCACGGCGCCTGGGCCAACACCCGGGCCCTGGAACTCGCCGGCCTCACCCGGGACACCCCCGACCCGGCCGACGGGCGGATCGAACGCGAGGCGGACGGCACCCCGAGCGGCACGCTGCAGGAGGGCGCCACCGCCCTGGTCGCCCGGCTGCTCCCGCCCTCCACCACCGCCGACCGCCTGGACGGGCTGCTGCGCGCCCAGCGCCTGCTGCACTCGCTCGGCATCACCGGCTGGCAGGACGCGCTGCTCGGCGTCTTCAACGGCCAGCCGGACCCGTCGGACGCCTACCTGGCCGCCGCCCGCGCCGGCACGCTGACCGCCCGGGTGACCGGCGCGCTCTGGTGGGAGCGCGACCGGGGCTCCGAGCAGATCCCCGAACTCGTCGAGCGGCGCGCCGCGCTGACCCACGGGCGGTTCCGGGCCCGGGCGGTGAAGATCATGCAGGACGGCATCGCGGAGAACTTCACCGCCGCGATGACCAGCCCCTACCTGGACGGCTGCGGCTGCGCCACGGCCAACGCCGGCCTCAGCTTCGTCGACCCGGTCGCGCTCCGAGGCCACGTCACCGCACTGGACGCGCTCGGCTTCCAGGTGCACTTCCACGCGCTCGGCGACCGGGCCGTCCGCGAGGCGCTGGACGCCGTCGAGGCCGCCCGCGCGGCGAACGGCCACCGCGGCACCCGGCACCACCTCGCCCACCTCCAGGTGGTCCACCCGGACGACCTGAACCGCTTCGCGCGGCTCGGCGCGATCGCCAACATCCAGCCGCTCTGGGCCGCGCACGAACCGCAGATGGACGAGCTGACCATCCCCTTCCTCGGCCCCGAACGCGCCGCCTGGCAGTACCCGTTCGGCGCGCTCCAGCGGGCCGGCGCCACCCTGGCGGCGGGCAGCGACTGGCCGGTGAGCAGCCCGGACCCGCTGGCCGGCCTGCACGTGGCCGTCAACCGGATGGAACCGGAGGCCACCGACGGCCGGGTCTTCCTCCCCGAGCAGCGCCTCGACCTGGCCTCCGCGATCGCCGCCTACACGGCCGGGGCCGCCCATGTGAACGGGCACGACGACGCCGGCACCCTGGCGGTCGGGAACCTCGCCGACCTGGTGGTGCTCGACCGGGACATCCTCACCGCCCCGCCCGAGGAGATCGCCCACGCCCGGGTGCTGCGCACCTACGTCGGCGGCGAGCTGGTCCACGCGGCGGAGTGAGCACGCGCCGGGGCGGTCCGGTGGCGGTGGACCGCCCCGGCCGCGCACGTGCGTCGGCGGCGAGTTCGTCCAGGTGGCGGGCCGAGCGTCCGCTTGGGGCGGCCGGGCTTCGGGCCCGGCCGCCCCGGTGCGTTCACGTCCCGGCGGCCAGGCGGGCCTCGGCGGCGTCGAGGAGGAGGTCGAGGGCGAGCGGGTAGCCGCTGCGCCGCATGTCGGCGGTGAGGAGGCCGGCGGTGGCGGCGATGTTCGGGTGGGTGGCGGCGTCCAGGCGGGCGTAGGAGGCCTGCCAGACGCCGAGGTCGGCGCTCGCGGCGGCGGCCGGCAGGGCGAGGGTGGCGGCGTCCAGGGCCGCGAAGCCGAGGCTCTGGTCGACGAAGGCGTGGTAGATCCGGACCGCCTCCGGGTCGGGGAAGCCGGCCGTGCGCAGGATGCCGAGGATGGTCTCGACGGCGCGGGCCTCGTGCGTTCGGCCGGTGGTGCGGTGCGCGGCGAGCAGGGCGGCCTGCGGGTGGGCCTGGTAGGCGGCGTGGATGCGCAGGCCGATGGCGCGCAGGTCGGCCCGCCAGTCGCCGGTGGCCTGCCAGCCGGCCTGGGCGCGGCCGATGAACTCGTCGGCGAGGGCGAGCAGCAGGTCGTCGGTGCTGTGGAAGTAGCGGTAGACGGCGCTGGGGTCGGCGCCGAGCGCGGCACCGAGCCGCCGCACGGTGAGCGCCTCGGCGCCGTGCTGCCCGACCAGCCGCAGCGCCGTGTCGACGATCAGCCGCTGCGAGAGGACGACGCCCTGCTTGGTGGGGCGCCGACGCACCCGCTGGGGTTCGGGGGTGACGCGCTCGTTCATCCGGGCAGCCTAGGACAGCGGCCTTGACGTAGGAAGACGTAGGAGGAGGCCGGAAGCGGCCGACCCGCCCGGAAGACGAGCGGGTCGGCCGGGGGGTCAGCTCGCGGGCAGGCGGGCGATGAAGGGGTTGAGCCGGGCGTTCTGGTCCGTGGCGCCGCTGCCGAACAGCCAGGTGGTGCCGTCCGGGCCGGTCGTGATCCCGTTCGGGTAGACGACCGGGAGCGGGGCGGAGGCCGCCGACCAGGCGGATCCGTCCCAGCGCTGGACCCGGGCGCTGCCCGCGGTGCCCGCGCCCCACAGCTCCGTGCCGCGCGTCGTCAGCCCGACGAAGTACTGCGGGTCGATGGCGGCCGGCGGCCGGGTGCCGGTCCAGCTGCTGCCGTTCCAGCGGGTGGCGTAGGCGCCCCAGGGGAGGGCCGGGCCGGTCGGGTTGAACCGGCCGGTGCTGCCGGCCAGCCAGACCTCGGTGGGGCTCTTCACGACCAGTTCGAACACCTGGACGTCGAGGTTGGGGTAGACCGGCGCGGGCACCTGGGTCCAGCTGGTGCCGTCCCAGTGCAGCAGGAACGCCTTGTACAGCGAACCGGAGGCCGAGGCCCGGTAGTCACCGGCCACCCAGACGTCGTTGGGCCCGACCACCCGCACCGCGTTGAAGCGGGACGAGCCGGCCGGGACCGGCAGGGTGACCTGGTCCCAGGAGGTGCCGTTCCAGCGCGCCGCGGCGGCGGTGGAGGTGGTGAAGCTGAGCGGGATCGAGCCGACGATCCAGGTGTTGGTGCCGGAGCCGGAGACGGCGCGCGGGTGGTACTTGCCGCCGGCGGCGTTCAGCACCGTGGTCTTGGTCCAGCCGCTGCCGTCCCAGTGGCTGGCGATGCCGACGTCGTTGCCGTCACTGCCCACGGCCCACACGTCGGCGGCGCCGGCCGCGTTGACCGCGGTCAGCTGGCCGGTGGAGGCGAAGTTGGTGTTGGGGATGTCGACCCACTGGGTGCCGTTCCAGCTCCAGGCGGCCGGCACGTTGAACTCGATCGGGTCCATGAAGATGACGTAGCTCTCGACCCGGTTCCCGACGGCCCAGCCGGCCGAGGCGCCGGCCATCGAGATGTCGGCGACGCTGACGGTGTCCGGGTTCGGGATCGGGGTGGTCTGCCACCCGGGCGTCGCCGCCGACGCGGGGGTGGTGGCCAGCGTGCCCACGGTGAGCACGGGAACGGCGGCCACGGCGGTCCGCAGCAGGGACCTCCGACTGATGGTCATGCGGTTGCTCCTAGTCCTGTCCACTGAGGCTCTGTCACTGTCGTTGCGCGAGAGGGAGTTGCCTGGCGTGGACCGGAACCCCGACACCGGGCCCGCTCGCCGGCCGGGCGGGCGATCCGGTCGTACACGTCGGTGGGTCATGCTCTCCCGGTGCGCTGACAGTGCGCTGACCGCAAGCGGAGGCGAGGAGTCAGAGCACCGCCGCCAGCTTCTCGGCGGTGCGGATGGTGACGGCGGCGAGGGTCAGGGTGGGGTTGGCGGTCCCGCCGGTGGGGAAGACGGACGCGCCGACCACCCACACATTGGGGTGCGAGTGCGAGCGGCCGTCCGGGTCGACCACCGCCTTGCCCTTCTCGGCGCCCATCCGCATGGTGCCCATGGTGTGGCCGGAGCCCTTGAACTTGAGCAGCGGCTGCTTCGGGTCCACCTCGGTCGCGCCGGCGGTGTCCTCCAGGTACTGCCAGATCCGGCGGACGACGCTGTGGCCGTAGGCGAGGGAGCGCTTGGAGTAGTCGTCGATCCGGTAGGCGATCCGCGGGCGGCGGACGTCCAGGGCGTCCTTCTCGTCGGAGAGGGTGACCCGGTTCTCGGGCAGTGGCAGTTGCTCGGTGGAGTAGCTGAACCGCAGCATCCGGGTGACCTTGTCCTCCAGCCGGTCCCGCAGCTCCTGTCCGAAGAGCAGGATCCGCTTCGCCTTTCCGTCCCACATCAGCTTGTCCAGCGCGGCGGCCGGCGACTCGGTGCGCCCCCAGCCGTCGTTGCCGACCGTCATCCGGAAGCCGCCGACGTCCTTGCGGAAGGCCCCGTCGCGGAAGGTCTCGACGCTGAGCACGGTCTGCGGGCCGCGGAAGGGGAAGACCGGCTCCCGGAAGAGGCCGACCACCTCCTCGGTCGGGTGGTCCATCAGGTTGCGGCCCACCTGGTCGCTCTCGTTCTTCAGGTCCGACAGCAGCCACAGCTTCGCGGTCTCGACGGCGCCCAGCGCCAGCACCACCTGCCCGCCGGAGACCCGCTGCTCGGCCCGGTCGGCGGTGGTCCAGTCCTTGAAGACGACGGTGGAGACCCGGTCGTCCGGATCGGCGAGCAGCCTGACGGCCACGCAGCCGGTCCGGAGCTCGACACCGAGGCCGAGGGCCCGGGTGACGTGGACGGAGGCGTCGTACTTGGCGCCGGACGGGCAGATCGGGACGCAGCTGGAGTTGCCCTCGCAGGCCGGGCGGCCCTGGTAGTCCACCGAGTTGCGGGCCTGGGGGTTGGTCACCAGGGTGACCGGGGTGCCGTCGATGGGCGGGATGTCGGTGAGCGCGGTGCGCACCAGGTCGTCGCCGTAGCTGGGGAGGATGCCCGCCATCGGGAACTCGGTGCTGCGCGGCGTGAGGTGGGGGTGCCACTCCTCGGTGTTGCCGGTGACGCCCAGCTCGGCCTCGGCACGGGCGTAGTACGGCTCCAGCTCGGCGTAGTCGAACGGCCAGTCCACCGCGACCTTGTAGGTCGACTTGAGGGCGAAGTCGGCCGGCAGGAAGCGCGGGCAGTTGCCGCGCCAGGCCCAGGTGCTGCCGCCGACCATCCGCTGGTAGCCGCTCTTGAAGAGGTCCGGGCCGGCCTCGACGTAGTAGGCGTTCATGACCAGCGGGTCGCCGGTGCCGTCGGAGGACGGCGCCCAGCGGTCCCGGTTGTTCGGCAGGTCCGCGTACGGCGCGGTGGTGGGCTGGGTGGCCGAGACCTGGTAGGCGTCGGTGTACGCCTTGCGCCGGGCCGGGTCGAGCGGGTTGGCCCCGGCCTCCAGCAGCAGGATCCGGGCCTCGGGCCTGGCGGTCTTGAGCTCGCAGGCGCAGAGCGCTCCGGCGACGCCCGCGCCGATGATCACGACGTCGAAGCGGTCGGGCTGGTTGTCCATGTCGGGGGTCCTCGGCTCAGGGGTGCTGGATCCAGTAGCCGTAGCCGCTGGGCTCGGGCGGCTGGGGGGCGGCGGCGATCGGGTGGGCCTTGATCACCTTCCAGATCAGCCCGGACCGGTAGTGCTCGGGGGTGTCCGGGGCGTCCGGCCGGTCGTCCGGCCGGGTGAATCCGGCGGTGAACCAGATGGTGATGGTCTCCCGGGCGGCGCGGGCCAGGCCCGGGTCGGCGTCGAGCCGGGTGCGGAGCCCGGCGGCCGGATCGGCCTGCCCGGCGGCCTCCCGGAAGGCCGCGAGCAGCCGGGGGAGGTCGGCGGGGAAGGCGGCGGTCAGGCGGCGCAGGTAGGCGGTGCCGGTGGCCGGGTCCAGGCCCGGTTCGGCGGTGAGGAGCTCGGAGAGCGCGAGGAAGTCGGCGTCGTCGGTCATGAGGTGCGGGTGTCCTGTTCGTCTCTGGCGGTTGTGCCGCGCCGACGCCCCGTAGCGGGCTCGTAGCCCATGGTGCGCGCGGGGAGGGTCCTTCGCATGCGCAGGGCAGGCCGTCCGGGCCCGGCTCCCGCCAGGAGCCGGGCCCGGACGAGGCGAGGCGTCAGCGGGTCACCGGGGTCAGCCGACGAGCTTGATGACCGCGGTGGCGGCGGCCTTGCCCGCGGCGGAGAGGATCTCCTTCACGAGGTCGCCGAGCGCCCCCGCCACCCCGGCCGCCAGGGTGTCGGTGCCCTGCAGCTCGGCCTTGAAGGTGCCGTTGAGGATGCCGTCCCACTTCTCGGTGATCTGCGGGTTGTTGCCGGTGACGGTGAACTCGTCGTTGCGGTCGGGGGTGCCGAAGGGCAGGCCGGCCACGGTGCCCTCGGTGTGGCCGGAGTGCTGGAAGGCGAACACGGTCCCGTCCGGCGTCATCACCGCGGCGGAGATGGTGTAGTCGATGTTGTCGAAGCCGCTGTCGTGGGCGTGCGTGCTGAACGAGAAGAACCCGTCCTGCCGCATCACGACGTGCGCCCAGCCGCCGATCGCGATGTCGGTCGTGACGTCCTGGTGGAACTCCTTGCTGGACGTGTCGTACCAGAAGTGGTCCTGGACCGAGGCGTCCCCGCCGACGTACCAGAGCTCCATGCTGCCGGGGATGCGGGAGACGGCGGTGATGCCGCCGCTGGTGGAGGCGCTGCCGCCGGGGGCGAGCTCGAAGGCCTGCCAGTTGGCGCCCTCGTACCAGTAGCGGTCCTGGACGGAGCCGTTGGCGCCGACGTACCAGAGCTCCATGCTGCCGGGGATGCGGGAGACGGCGGTGATGCCGCCGCTGGTGGAGGCGCTGCCGCCGGGGGCGAGTTCGAAGGCCTGCCAGTTGGCACCTTCGTACCAGTAGCGGTCCTGGACGGAGCCGTTGGCGCCGACGTACCAGACCTCCATGCTGTTCGGGATGCGGGACACGGCCGCGATGCCGCCGCTGGTGGAGGCGCTGCCCGCGGGGGAGAGCTCGAAGCCCTGCCAGTTGGCGCCCTCGTACCAGTACCGGTCCTGGACCGAGCCGTTCGCCCCGACGAACCACAGCTCCATGCTGTTCGGGATCCGGGAGACGGCGGCGATCCCGCTGTGGCCCGCCGCCGAGCCGGCCGGGGAGAGCTCGAAGCCCTGCCAGTTGGCGCCCTCGTACCAGTAGCGGTCCTGGACGGAGCCGTTGGCGCCGACGTACCAGACCTCCATGCTGTTCGGGATGCGGGACACCGCCGCGATGCCGCCGCTGGTGGAGGCGCTGCCCGCGGGAGAGAGCTCGAAGCCCTGCCAGCTGCCGCCCTCGTACCAGTACCGGTCCTGGACCGATCCGTTCGCCCCGACGAACCAGACCTCCATGCTGTTCGGGATCCGGGACACCGCCGCGATCCCCCCGTCGACCGAGGCGCTGCCGGCCGGCGCGAGCTCGTAGCGCTGCCAGGTGCTGCCCACGTACCAGTAGGCGCCCTGGACCGAGCCGTTCGAGGCGATCCACCAGAACTCCATGCTCCCGGGGATCCGGGAGACCGAGGCGAGCCGGCTGGACGGCGCCGCGCTGCCGCCGGGCGCGAGCGTGAATCGGTTCCAACTCATCGGTGCTCCTCCGTACTTCGCTGCCGCGACCCCTGCGCCGGGGTGGTCCCGGCGCTTGGCGGACCGGGCCGCCGCGAGCGACCCGGTCGACGCGTCGGCCACCGGCCGGAGCCACCGGCCGCCGCCCGACGCGTGCTCCCAAGGTAGGAACCGGGCCGGGCCGGGGGGATGAGCCCGTGGTCCCGACCGCGTCCCGGGACCGCCGCACCAGCCGCGCGCCCGCTGTGGGACCGCCCGGGCGGCCGCGACTACGGGTTCTTTCCAGAAGCCTCACAGGGAGGTCTGGAACCCCCACAACCGGGTTGCCTAGGCTCGGCATGTGCACGGCGACGTGCGTGGGGCGGCGACCAGGAACGGCGACCGGCGAGAGCGGGGCGCCCGGCAACACGGGAACATCACATGGACTACTGCGGACTCTGCCGCCGCCACCTGAACGGCGCCCTCGCCTGCCCCGGGTGCGGGGCGCCCGCGACCGGGCCGGACGGCGGCCCGGTGCCGACCGCGCGTCAGACGGAGGTCGTGGCGGTGGCCCCGAGCCCGGCCGGGCGCCACGGCGGGGCGCCGGCT
>NZ_JBFBDO010000165.1:0-11490 GCF_040683335.1 Kitasatospora sp. NPDC093806 | reverse complement strand
CCGGGGCGGTCGGGGGCCCGCCCCGGCGCGCACCGTCGGTCCACGCCGGGGTACGGGCGCGGCCCACGCCGGCGCGCACCGGAGCGCCGACGCCCGCGCGGGCGTCCCCGGCGGGCTCCTCGTACGGGTGAAGATCGTGAAGGTCGCCGCAGAACACCGGGGTCAACCGATGAAAAGCCGCTGCCGCTGTCGGTACCGCGTGGCAGGCTTCCCGCTATGACGGCGTGGACCCTCAACGACATCGAACGTGCGATCCGCTCCTCCTGGGGTGTCGACACCTGCGCGCCCGAGGACCTGGCCCACTGGCGTCCCGACAATCCCGCCTGCGGCCAGTGCGGGGCCACCGCCCTGGTGGTGCACGACCTGCTGGGCGGCGAGCTGATGATGGGCGAGGTGTACGTCGGCGGGGTCCGGACCGACCTGCACTGGTGGAACCGGTCCGCCGCCGGCGTCGAGGTCGACATGACCCGCTCGCGGTTCGGTCCGGAGGAGCGGGTCGGCCCCGGCCGGCCGGTCGCCCGCCCGCAGCGTCCGGGCCGGCTCCAGGCCCAGTACCAGCTGCTGCGCGGCCGGGTCACCGCCCGGCTGGAGGCCGGCCGCGGCGCCGCGGCCGCGTGACGCCGGGGGTGACCGGGGCTTTCGGGCCTGCTGGGGCACCCGGGGCGGTCGGGAAGGGCTGACGTACAGTCGGTTCTCCGTGGACGGACGGCCGGTTCGTCCGCCGGGCGACAGGCGGGAGCGCGCGATGAGCGGGATGACGGTCGGCTTCGTGGGACTCGGCGAGATGGGCCGCGGCATGGCCGCGAACCTGCTGAAGGCCGGGCACGCCGTCCGGGTCTGGAACCGCTCGCCCGAGCCGGTGGCCGCGATGGTCGCCCAGGGCGCGCGGGCGGCCGACGGGCTGGCCGACGTCTTCGCCGCCGAGGTCGTGGTCTCGATGCTGGCCAACGACGAGGCCGTCGAACGGCTGCTGCTCGACCCGGTCCTGCTGGCCGGCGCCACGGCCCGGGTGCACGTCAACACGGCCACCGTCTCGGTCGCCCTGGCCGAGCGCGCCGAGGCGCTGCACGCCGAGCACGGCATCGGGTACGTCGCCGCGCCGGTGCTCGGCCGGCCGCCGGTGGCCGCGGCCGGACAGCTCGACATCCTGGCCGCCGGGAGCGCGGCGGACCTGGCGGCGGTCGAGCCGCTGCTCGCCGCGATGGGCCGGCGCACCTGGCACTTCGGCGAGCGCCCGGCCCAGGCCAACACCGCCAAGATCAGCGCCAACTTCCTGCTGGCCTGCGCGATCGAGTCGATGGCCGAGGCGTGCAGCCTGGCCGAGGCCAACGGCGTCCGGCCGACCGACCTGGTCGAGATGCTCACCGACACGCTGTTCCCCGGGCCGGTCTACAGCGGGTACGGCTCGATGGTGGCCGAGCGCCGCTACGAGCCGGCCGGGTTCAAGCTGCCGCTCGGGCTCAAGGACGTCGACCTCGCGCTGACCGCCGGAGCCGCGGCCCACGTCCCGCTGCCGTTCGGCAGCGTGCTGCGGGACGCCTTCCTGGACGCGCTCGCGCACGGGGACGGCGAGAAGGACTGGGCCGCCGTCGCGGCCGTCGCCCGCCGCCGGGCCGGGCTGCCCGCGTAGCGCGCGGGGGCGTGCGCCCCGGCGTACGCCCGGTGGGGAACAGGCCGGCCGGGGCGGGTGTTGCGGACAGCGGGTCGGGACGTCCGGCCGCGGGTGTACGTACGGGGGTCCCGTTGTCCGAGCTCAGCACCGGCGCCGACGCGCGGCGTTCGTTCCTCTTCCTCGATGCCGGCGCCCGGGCCGACGGCAACTCCGCGCAGCTCGCCCGGCTGGCCGCCGCGGCGAGCCTGCCGCCCGGCGCCGAACAGCGCTGGCTGCGGCTGAGCGACCACCCGCTGCCCCCGTTCGAGGACCGCCGGCACACCGCCGACGGCCGGTACGACGAGCCGACCGGCCACGAACGCACCCTGCTGGACGCCACCTTGGCCGCCACCGACCTGGTCTTCGTCGCGCCGCTGTACTGGTACTCGCTGCCGACCGCCGCCAAGCTCTACCTGGACCACTGGTCGGCCTGGCTGCGGGTGCCCGGCGCGGACTTCCGCGCGCGGATGGCCGGCGGCACCGTCTGGGCGGTCACCGCGTACGCCACCGAGCCGGACAAGGCCGAGCCGCTGATCGGCACCCTGCGGCTGTCCGCCGACTACCTGGGCATGCGCTGGGGCGGCGCGCTGCTCGGCAACGGCACCCGGCCGGGGGACGTGCTCCGGGACGACCGGGCGCTGATCGCGGCCAAGTCGTTCTTCGCGGACGCCGACGCGGACGCGGAAGCGCGCTGAGGCGGGCGCGGACGCGCGCTGAGGCGGGCGCGGGCGTAGGCACGCCCGGGGGCCGTGCGGTACGGTCCTCCGGACGTGTACCGGTCACCCTGCGGATACCTGACGGTCAGTCGCAAAAGCCCTGTCCCTGGGCATAGTTGGGCCAACCGGACAGAAAACCCACCAGGCGCGGGAGAATGCGGCACCCGGCTTCCGGCGCGACCGGATCCTTCGGTAGTCTCCGTCGGACTTTCAGCTTCGCGGGGGGAACGCAGCTCGGACAGCAGCCCTGTCCTCCCGCGCTCCCGGGCCGTGCCCGGACACTCTCGTGAGGTTTCCCTTGTCCATCTCCATACCTCGCAGTCTCGCCCTGGCCGGTGCCACCGCGCTGGCCGCCTCGCTGGCCCTGACCGGCGCCCAGGGCGCGGTGGCCGCCGCCACCACCGGAGCGTCCTCCGCCGCCGCCGCGCCGCAGGCCGACAAGACTGCCCGCGCGCTCGACCTGTCGCTGGACGGGGTGCCGCGGACCTTCGTCGCCGGCGGCGACACCAAGATGTTCAACTTCACCGTCGACAACAACACCAAGCAGGACTTCGTCTACTACCCGCTGCTCAAGTTCAAGAACGCCAAGGGCAGCCTGCGCGCCGAGCACCTCAAGGTCGAGTTCCAGCTCCCCGAGTCGCTCGACAAGTCGAAGACCTGGGTGTCCGCCGCGCCCGCGCCGGGTGGCGGCGACAGCGACGACGACAGCGTGCTGTTCCTGCTGGCGAAGCTCATCGGCGGCCAGGTGCCCGACTACGAGAACTCGCTGCTCGCCGTGAACAAGGGCAGCAGCCTCACCGTCGCCGTCCGGGTCTCGGTGAGCGCGGACGCGCCGCTCGGCACGGCCGGGGTGGTCCCGGTGGTCTTCGCCGCGAAGGCGGAGGGCGACAAGCCGGTCGGCGAGGGCGAGTTCAGCTGCGACGGCATCCGCGGCGAGCGCTTCAAGATCGTGGCCAACGGCGGCGGCAAGCCCAGCCCGACCGCCACCCCGTCGACCGCCAAGCCGACCACCCCCACCGCGAGCCCGACCGGGAAGCCGACCGGCAGCCCGTCGGCCAGCACCTCGCCGACCGCGTCGCCCACCACGTCGCCGAGCACCTCGCCCAGCGGGACCGGTTCGCCGTCCGCCACGGCGACGCCGTCGACCACCGCGACGCCGAGCACGACGGGGACGCCCAGCACGACGGCGACCCCGAGCGCGAGCACCAGCCCGTCGGCGACCACCACGCCGTCGGCGAGCACCTCCCCGAGCGCCACCACGTCGCCCAGCGCCTCCACGTCGCCCAGCGCCACCGCGAGCGCGTCCCCGAGCGCCTCCGGCACCGCCGCGCCCGCGAGCTCCGCCCCGGCCCCGGCGGGCTCCACCCCGGCCGACGACGACACCGCGGCCCGGCAGCCGATCGACTTCCCGGTGAGCGTCCCGGCGATCGCGCCGCTGCCGATCACCCCGAAGGCCGTCGCCCAGGCCCGCGCCAACGCCGACAAGGCGCTGGCCACCACCGGTGGCGGTGACGACACCACCGGCATCGCGATCGCCGGCGGCGTCGTCCTCGCGGCCGGTGTCGGCACCCTGGTGGTGCTCCGCCGCCGCCGCTCGGCCCAGCAGGGCTGATCCCGGCACGACCCACGGATGACCAGAACCGCCCGCCTCCCCGGCTGTGACCGGG
This sequence comes from Kitasatospora sp. NPDC093806, assembly GCF_040683335.1. NCBI lineage: Bacteria > Bacillati > Actinomycetota > Actinomycetes > Kitasatosporales > Streptomycetaceae > Kitasatospora > Kitasatospora sp. NPDC093806. The sequence continues at coordinate 7,456 of NZ_JBFBDO010000165.1, read as the reverse complement.
GGTGCGGGCGGTTCCTGTTCGTGTGGCCGGCGGGTGGGGTGGGTGGGGTGTGTCGCGGGGTGGGGTGGGACGGGGGCGCTCCCCGGCCGCCACCGGGGACACGGGCGGTTCCGTTCGGTCGCCTAGGATGACCGGCCGGGGGAGCGGCAACGGCAGACGAGGTACCGGGGTGCGTGGACGGAGCGCGGGACGCTCGACGAGGCCGGGACGACCGGGGCGGCCCGGCCGGACCGGCACGGACTACGACGCCGCCACCGGGCGGATCGCCGGCCTGCCGGTCCGCAGACACCACGTCCTGCTGATCGCCTGGACCGTCCTCTGGTTCCTGCTGGTCGAGCCGAGCGGCGGCTTCTCCTGGCACTACCTCCGCCAGGGCGAGCAACTGCTCTTCAGCGACCGCCCGGACGGCGGCCTCTCGCTCTACGCCCACCATCCCGAGCTGCAGATCGGCCCGGTCAGCCTGGCCGTGGCGCGGCTGTTCAACCCGTTCCCGGCGCACACCGGCGAGCTGCTGGCCGAGGCGGTGATGTCCGGGCTGGGCCTGGCGATGCTGGTCCTGGTGGGCCGGACCGCCGCCCACTACTACCTGGGCACCGGCACCAACCACCGCCGGCTCCAGCAGCGGCTGCTGATCGCCGGGCTGGCGTTCATCCCGATGTGGGTCGAGGTGTCGGTCCGCTTCGCGCACCTGGACGACGTGCTGGCGCTGTTCTTCACCACCCTCGCCGCGCACGAGCTGAGCCGGGGCCGGGCCACCCTGGTCGGCGTGTACCTGGCGCTGGCGGTGGACTCCAAACCGTGGGCGCTGGCCTTCGCGCCGCTGATCCTCGCGCTGCCCCGGCCGGCCTGGCTGCGGACGGCGCTCTGGTTCGTCGGGCTGGTGGCGGTCGCCTGGCTGCCGTTCTACCTGGGCAACCTGGACACCATGGCGGCCGCCAAGTTCACCATCCCGAACCAGCCCGCCTCCGCGCTGCGCTGGTTCGGGGTGACCGACCCGGCGACCCCGTGGTGGGACCGGCCGGCGCAGTTCGCCCTCGGGCTGGGCCTGGGCAGCCTGGCGGTCTGGCGCGGCCGCTGGCCGGCCGTCGTGCTGCTGGGCGCGGACGCCCGGATCCTGCTCGATCCGAGCGTCTACACGTACTACTCCGCGTCGATCCTGCTCGGCACCCTGCTCTGGGACACGGTCGGCCAGCGGCGGCTGGTGCCGTGGTGGAGCTGGATCGCGCTGGCCGCGCTGTACGGGGGCACGCTGCTGATCCCGTCGGACCCGGTGCGCGGACTGGTCCGGCTCGCCTTCGTGATCGTCTCGGCCGGGTACGTGCTGCTCTGGCCCACCCAGCGGCGGCGCGGGCCCGGACGGCGCGGCGCGGGGCACGGCGACGGGACGACGGCCGTCCCGGGGCCGCGCGCGGAACCCGAACCGGTGGCGGCGTAGCACCTGCCTCAGCCCGGGCTTGACCCTCACGCAACGGTAGGCGGGAGAGTCGGGGCCACACGGAGGGAGAACCCGGATGGACGGCGGACACACGGTCGGTGCCGTGGCGAGGATCGCCAAGGTGACCGTCCGCACCCTGCACCACTACGACGAGATCGGCCTGCTGTCCCCTCGGGCCCGCACCCGGGCCGGCTACCGCCGGTACGACGAGGCCGACCTCACCCGGTTGCAGCGGATCCTGTTCTACCGCGAACTCGGGTTCCCCCTGGAGGAGATCGCGACCATCCTGGACGACGACTCGGTGAGCCCGAGCGAGCACCTGCGGCGCCAGCACCGGCTGCTGACCGACCGCATCGCGCACCTCCAGGAACTGGCCGCGGCCGTCGAACACGCCATGGAGGCAGAGAAGATGGGTATCCAGCTGACCCCGGAGGAGAAGTTCGAGGTCTTCGGCGAGTCCTACCGCGAGGAGTGGGAGTCCGAGGCCGAGCAGCGCTGGGGCGACACCGAGGCCTGGGCCCAGTCCCAGCGCCGCACGGGTAGCTACAGCAAGGCCGACTGGGAGCGGATCAAGGCCGAGGCGGACGCGCTCAACGCCCGGCTGGTCGAGCTCTTCACCGCCGGCGAGCCCGCCGACGGGGGCCCGGCCATGGACCTCGCCGAGGTCCACCGGCAGCACATCTGCGAGAACTTCTACGACTGCACCTTCGAGATCCACCGCGGCATCGCCGGGATGTACGTCGCGGACCCGCGGTTCACCGAGGTCTACGAGCGGCTCGCCCCGGGCCTCGCCCGCTGGCTGCACGACGCCATGCTCGCCAACGCGGCCTTCCGCACCGGCGAGCAGGCCTGACCCGCGGCGAGGTGAGCAGGCCTGACCCGCGGCGAGGTGAGCAGGCCTGACCCGCGGAAAGGTCAGGCCACGCCGCGCCCGAAGGAGCGGCGGTAGGCGGTGGGCGAGGTGCGCATCACCCGGCCGAAGTGGTGCCGGAAGGTCGCGGCGCTCTCGAAGCCCACGGCGGCGGCGATCTCCTCGACGGTGCCGTCCGGCGCCTCCAGCAGCGGAAGGCTGGCGGCGACGCGCTGGCTGATCACCCAGCGCATCGGGCTGGTCCCGTTGCGGGCGGTGAAGTGCCGCAGGTAGGAGCGGTCGGACATCCGGGCGGCCCGGGCCAGCACGGTGACCGTGAGCGGGTCGGCGAGGTGGTCCAGCGCCCAGCGCATGGAGCGGCCGATGCCGTCGTCCTCCTCCTCGACCGGCCGGACGGCGGCCTCGATGAACTGGGCCTGGCCGCCGTCCCGGTGCGGCGCGACGACGAACCGCCGGGCCACGCTGTTGGCCACCCTGGCGCCGTGGTCGCGCCGCACCAGGTGCAGGCAGAGGTCGATCCCGGCCGCGCTGCCGGCGCTGGTCAGCACCGAGCCGCCGTCCACGTAGAGCACGTCCGGGTTGACCCGGACGGCGGGGTGGCGCTGCTGGAGCAGTTCGGCGTACCGCCAGTGGGTGGTGGCCTCCCGGCCGTCGAGCAGTCCGGCGGCGGCGAGGGCGAACGCGCCGGAGCAGATCGAGACGATCCGGGCGCCGCGGTCGTGCGCGGTGCGCAGCGCCTCGACCAGCGCGGGGGAGACCGTGCCGCTGAAGGCGTTCGGCACCCCGGGGACCACCACGGTGTCGGCGGCGGCGAGGTCGTCGAGGCCGTGCTCGGCGGTGAGGGTGAAGCCGCCGACGGAGCGCAGCGGGGTGCCGGGCCGGTCGGCGCAGACCCGGAGCCCGTACCAGGGGGTGGCGAGCAGTCCGCCCAGCTCGGGCCGGGCCAGTCCGAACACCTCGACCACCACGCCGAGTTCGAACGGGGCCATGCCGTCGAAGGCGTAGACCGCGACGTCGTGCACCGGTTCCGGTCGCGGCCCGATGGAGACGGCCACGGGGCCGGTGGGGCCGCCGTGCTCGGCGGGCGGGTGCCGGTCGGCCATGCGGACCCCCTGCGGACGGGTGCTGACGGTGGTGGCGGAACGGCGGTGAGTGTAGTCGTTCCGACCGGTCCGAAATTTTCTTCGAACACCCGACAACCACCCGGGAGGATGGGCGTCTGACAGGGTGAGGGCCGGTCCGGTACGGGTGCGAGCGCGTGCCGGACCTCGTCCGGCCGCCGCGTCCGACTACCACCGGGGAACCCACCATGCGTCCGTCCACTGTCCGGCGTCTCGTCAGGACCGTTCCGCTGGCGGCGGTCGTCGCCGGCGCGACCGGTTACGTGCTGCTCCCCGCCGACGCCGGCGCGGACGCGCGGCCCCGGGTCGCCGCCGCCGGACCGACCGCGCCTACGGGGGTGGCGCTGGTCGCGCCGGTGGCCGAGGCGGTGCCCGCTCCGGCGGGGACGGCGGGCGTGGACCCGGCGGCCGCGGGGCCGACCGGGTCGGCCGCCGTCCCGACCGCCGACCAGGCGCCGACGGCCGCCGGTACCACCGGAACGAGCGCCGCCCCGGCCGCCCCGGCCAAGGATCCGGCCAAGGACCCGGTCACGGTCCCGGCCAAGGGCGCGACGCAGCAGGCCGAGCCGGCCACCCGGAGCGCGCCCGTCCCCGCCGCCGACCCGGCCAAGCCCCCGGTGAACCCGGCCACCCCGCCGACCCCGGCCACCTCGGCCACCTCCACCGCCACGTCCGCCCCGGCCTGGCCGGAGCAGATGCCCGGCGCGGTCGGCGAGCACGTCGACGTCTCGCTCCGCTCGCTCTCCGGCTCCGGCGACTGGCGGATCCGGGCCGGCGGCAGCTACCTCGACTTCGAGGTGACCTGGACCAACGCCACGGACAAGCGCTTCGACGAGATCGTCCCCGTGGTGCGGGCGCTCCCGTACGACTACCCGGCCGCCGTCGCCAAGCTCGGCGCGACGGCCAAGGGGCTGCTGGACCGCAAGGACCTCGACGAGTGGCGGGAGGCCAAGCTGACCCAGGAGGGCGGCGTGGACAACGGCCCCCAGGTGGCGGCGTTCGCGCTCGACCCCGGGGAGAGCCGGGCGGTCCGCTACCGCCTGACCCTGGCCGCCGACAGCATGTCGGGCCGGCTGCCGATCGCCGCCGAGGCGTACGTCGGCCGCGGCGCCAAGGCGGACCGGATCGGCGGCGCCGAGGCGCGGCTGAACGTGGCGGTGGACAGGCCGGTCCTGTTCTCGTTGGGATGGCCCACCCCCATGACCGTCGGCCGGATCCCGACCGAGTTGGGGGTGGAGCTGGCCAACCTGGATGCGCAGGCCGGGCACACCGTCGCCCCCGTCGTCGCGGTGACCGACCCGCTCGGCCCGAACACCAAGCACGGCTTGGTGCCGGCGGACCTGATCGCCGAGGTCTATGTGGACGGCGAGTGGCGCCGCCTCCAAGGCGCCTTCGACACGGACGGGCTGGTCCGGCTGGACACCAGCGTGCTCACCCGGTCCCTGGGGCCTGGGGAGACCGCGCGCTACTCGTTCCGGGTCAACGTGCCGAAGGGCTGGAACGCGGGGAGCGGCCTCGAGTTCACGGTCGGCGGGACGGTCGACGGTCAGGCCCTGCCGACCCAGAAGGCGCGCCCGCTCACGTACTGGATGCCGGGGGACAGGCCGAAGGAGTTGCCGGCGGTTCCGAAGTCCTAGGCCCGAGGCCCCGGCTGGTCCGATCGGGGGGCCACAGCGACCAACCAGTTCCTGACGCACCGGAGTCGAGCCGGAACGCTGTCGGGGGGAAAGCGAAGACGGATGTCCATGGCCATCGGGCCGGCCGCGCGGGCCGCCGAGGGGCGGAGGTTCACCCTCCGTGGGCTGGTGCGGCTGCTGTTCGGCGCGCGGGACGTGCAGGGCGCGGGCGAGGTGCTCGACCTGCCCGTCCCGACCCGGACGGCCGTCCAGCGCCGGGCGGGCTTCCGCCTGCTGCCGGGCGGGGGGCGGACGCGCGAGGCCGGGCCGTCCCTGACCGAGCTCTACCTCACCCACCGGCTGAGCCTGGTCCGGCTGGCGGTGCTGCTGGTGGACCATCAGGACCAGGCCGAGGACGTCGTGCAGGAAGCTTTCGCCAAGCTGTACCAACGGCACGGCGAGGAGCTCGACGACCTGGACAACGCGCTGGCCTATCTGCGCACGGCGGTGGTCAACGGCGCCCGGTCGGTGCTGCGCCGACGCCGGACGGCCCGCGAGTACGTGCCGCCGCACGAGGCCGACGCGCCGTCGGCGGAGGACCACGCCGTCCTCAACGACGAGCACCGCCGGGTGCTGGTGGCGATGCAGGAGCTGACCGCGCGCCAGCGCGAGGTGCTGGTGCTGCGCTACTGGTCCGACCTCTCGGAGTCGGAGATCGCCGAGATCCTGGCGATCTCCCGGGGCACCGTGAAGTCCACCGCCAGCCGGGCCCTGGACGCCCTGGAGAAGAAGCTGGAGGACGTTCGATGAGCGAGGACCGGCGTCCCACGGCCGACGGGGAGCGGGACCGGACGGGGAGCACCGACTCCGGATCCGGCCCCGGGTCCGGCAACGGCGGCGGTACCGGCACCGGCACCGGCAGCGGAAGCGGCGGCGAGTCCGCGATGGAGCGGCTGCTCCGCGAGGCGCTGGCCGCCCGGGCCGCCCGGATCACCGCCCAGGACCTGCGCCCGGCCGACCCGCCGAAGGGCCCCCGGTCCCGGCGGCGCCCCGCCTACCTGGTCGGGCTGCCGCTGATGGGTCTGGCCGCCGCGACCGTCATCGGCGTGCTCACCGTCCCGACCGACACGCTCGCCCACAAGGACGACGGCCCGCCGGCGGCGACGATGAGCGACGGCCCGGGGCCGACCCGCGGCCCGGACCCGGTGCTGCCGACCGGCTTCCCCGTCCCACCCCCCGACGAGACCGCTCGGCCGGCCGGGGGGCCGACCGAAAGTCCGTCGGGGGGCCCTTCCGCCTCGGCCGAGCCCGTTGGCCCCCTCTCGGGGACGACCTCGGGACGGACCGGCACCGGACAAGCGGGAGCGACCACCCCGGCGCCGGGCGGCGCGCCTGCTGGGACGCCGTTCGTGCCCCCAGCGGAGGCCCCGTCCGGTCCGGCGACGCCGGGTTCGGGCCGGCCTGTGAACGGCATCGCGCTGAGCTTCGACGGGCTGGCCGGGACGCAGGCGATCGTCGGCGCGGGCCCGGTGGGCTTCTCGGTGACCTGGCGCAACACCACCCAGCAGCCGTACGACGCGGTGGCCCCGGTGGTCGCGGTCCGCACGCTCACCGACCCGGTCCGGGGCGGCCGCTCGGTGCGCGGCCGGCTGCAGCGCGAGGACGAGGGCGGCGTCTGGACGGACATCCCACTGACCGAGGGCTCCGGCGCCTACCGGACCGCGGCCGACGCGGCGGCGTTCCCGCTGGCCGCAGGGGCGGCCCGGACGGTTCGTTTCCGGCTCGACCCGGCGATCGACAGTGGGGAGGGCACGCTGTTGATCGAAGCCCTCGCCCTGTTGTCGGCCACCCCGGAGCGGACCCAGGACGCCTCGGTACTGGCCCCGCTACTGCTGACCAGCGCCCCGGCTGACAGCCGGAAGGCGCCGGAGCTGCGGATCAGCTCGGGACCGAGCACCGGGTGGATCGATTACTGGAGGCCGAGCACGTTCACCATGACCGTCCGCAACCCGGGCGCCGCGCCGCTGGCCTCGGTGGTCCCGACGGTGGTGCTGACCGGGGCCGACGCGGTAAAGGTCCGGGTGCGGACCAGGTACGGGACGGACCCCGGCAGCCTGCGCACGCTGCCGGTGTCCTCGGACGGGAAGGGGCAGCTGGTGGTGGATACGTCGCTGCTTGAGCGGCTACTCAAGCCCGGCGCCACGACAGCGTTCGACTTCTCCTTCGACGTCACGGACGAGTGGCAGCCCGCCTCCGCCGACTTCGGCGTGATCGTGGGCGCGCGCGGGGACGGCCGGGACGCCGTGCCGGTGGTCATCCAGCCGAAATTCACCCCCATGGTCTTGCCAACCCCGACGCCGACCGGCCCGTGACCGACGCCGACGGGTCGGCCCCCACTGCTCGGGGGCCGACC
>NZ_JBFBDO010000164.1:0-11715 GCF_040683335.1 Kitasatospora sp. NPDC093806 | reverse complement strand
CCGGGGGGGGGGGGGGACCCCCACGTGACACCCCGGGGGGGGGGGGGGGGGGCGGGGGGGGGCGGGCGATTGTGGCGCCGGGCGGGGCGGGCGGGCCGGGCGACCGCCGGCCGCCGGGCCGGCCGCGACAGGGCCAGGCCCGCCCCCACCCCCACCACGATCCCGACGGCAGCGAGGGGGGCGGGCACACCACACCGACCGGCCACGACCAGCACCGGTAAGAGCAGCAACACGGGCACCGCCGTGGTCGCCGCCGCCGGCGACGGCCATCGACCGCCACCGGGCCCACCGGCGGCCCGGGAGTCCCTGGGGGCCCGAGTGGCTCCGGCAGCCGGGGTGACCCGAGTGGTCCCAGTCGCCCCGGTAGCCCTGGGGGGCTCAGTGAGGCTGGCGGCGGAGGCGGCGGCGGCGATACCGGTGCCACTGGCGGCGCCGGAGGCTTCGGCGACCCTGGCGGCATTGGCCGCACCAACAGCCCCGGCGCCACCAGCGACCCCAGATCCACCGGCGGCCCCGGCACCCCGGCTGGCCCCAGGCACCCCGGTAGCCCCAGCGGCACTGACGGCGCCGGAGGCTTCGGCAACCCCAGGGGCACTGACGTCCGGAGCAGCCTCGGCGATACCGGTGACCCCAGAGACCTCGACAGCCCTGGTGGCTCCAGCAACCCCGGTAGCCCGGGTGAGCCCACTCGCCCCGGTATCCCGGGGAGCCCCAGTGGCGCTGGTGGCGGTGGTGACACTGGCGGCGGTGGTGGTGACACTGGTGGCGACGGTACCGGTGTCCCCGGCAGTGCCGGCGGCTCCAGCAGCCCGCCCCGCCTCGCGGTTCACAGGCCGGCGTGCGGGAGGTTGAGGTACGGGAAGACGTCCGTGGCCGGCTTCGGCTGCCAGTCGAAGGACGGCGGCGGCAGCAGCTCAGCGGCCGAGCGGCCGTTCCACGGCTCGCCCTCCAGCATCCGCAGCAGCGGCGGGTCGATGACGTCGTTGGGCCGGCGGCCGTTCGGCCAGCCCTGGAGGTCGCCGCCGAGGACGCCGTCCGGGTTCGGCGAGCCGCTGACCGGGGTGGTCAGGTTGAGCCGGAGCTCCTCGGCCCAGCGGATCGCCCGCGGGTCGGCGTCGGCGTTCAGCGTGTGCGTGGTGAGGTCGAAGCCGAACCGGGCGCCGTTGTCCTTGCCGATGCCGCCGAGGTAGAGGGCGCGGATGTCCGCGCGGGGCCGGGGCGGGGCGGCGAAGCCCTGGGCGGCCTCGATCCGGCGCGGGGGCGCGGGGTCGAGCGCGGCGTCGAGGAAGGCCTGGTCCTGCCAGTCGTCGGCGGCGGCGCGGGCGTTGAACCGGTCCTCGGGTCCGCCGGGGGCGGCGTTGTTCGCGGCGGAGCCCCAGAGCGCGAAGCAGACGTGCGGGTTCCCCAGCCGGCCGACCTGGCGGTACACCGGGTCCTGGGCGCGCAGGTCGCGGGCGAGGTCGGCGCCCTCGCGGGAGACGGTGACCCAGACGCCGACCACCGGGTTGCGCGCCGGGTCGCCGTTCAACGCCAGCTCGCGCTTGGGCACTTGGAGGATCAGGCTGCTGACGTTGACGGCCGAGAGCGGGTTGGGGCCGGGCAGCGCGCCGGGGACGGGGCCGATGGTGCCGAGCACGAAGAGGCCGACGACCCGGGTGTCGATGAAGAAGGACTCCGCCGTCTGGGTGGCGACGGTGCGGCCGCCGCCGGGCAGCGTGCGGGTGGCCTCGGCGCGCAGCGCGCCGTAGTCGGGCATCAGGGTGAGGCCGGTGTGGGTGGGGGCGGCGGTGCCGTCGGCGATCAGCGTCTCGACCGCCCGGCCGGGGCGGACGCGTTCGAGGGTGTAGCGCTGGCGGAAGAGCAGCCCGGAGTCGCGCAGCGAGCGGACCGGGGTGGCGGCGATCGGTCCGGTGCCGAAGGGGCGGCGGTCCTCGTTGCGGAAGGTCCAGCGGTAGGTGAGGTCGGGGACGCCGTCACCGGTGGCGTCGATGTGCAGCTCGTACCGGGCGCGGGTGGCGAAGGGGTAGTTCAGCGGGGCGGCGCCGGGGAGTTGGGCGGAGTGGACGTCGGCGATCAGGGTGACGGTGTCCGGGGCGTCGGGGCTGGTGAAGGCGTAGACGTCGGTGATGTTGGCGGGCTGGTCGACGGCGACGCCGGGGGCGTCGAAGTGACCGCCGGCGCGACCGGTGCCGAGCAGCGGGCCGCCGAGCGAGGCGGCGGTCAGCAGACCGGTGGCGGCGGCCAGGAAGCCGCGCCGCGAGGTGGCCGGTGAGGGCCGGTGGTTCCACACAGGGCTCTCCAAGAGTCCGGAGGGAAGGGGAAGTTGGGCAGGGAGGGCGGCCGCGCGCCGGTGGGCGCCGACGGCCGACCGCCGGTCCACGCTAGAGGGCGCGGCGATCTTGGTTCGAGCCTGCGGAAGCCCACTCACCCGGACGTGTCGGGTTTTCCCTCCTGAGGGGGAACCGGGCGGATTCCGGCACATCCGTGCACCTACGATCCCGGTTGATCCCTTTCCCTTCGCCATCGAACACCTTCCCGGGCAAAGGGATTTGACGACTAATCACCTTTCATCGACTCTCATTCGGAGCAGTGATCCCCGATGCGCATCCGCCGCGCCATGGCCGCCCTGCTGGCCGCCGCCACCCTCACCGCACTCGGCGCCCCGGCCGCCGACGCCACCACCCCGTCCGCCGACCGGGCCACCGCCCCGACGGCCGCGGCCGCCTACCGGGCGCCGGGCCCGTACGTGTCGCCGTGGGGCGAGGCGCAGGTCGCCTGGAGCCCCGGCTTCAAGGCCGCCCTGGACGCCCACCACGTCACCGTCACCCCGATCGCCCCGGTCACCCGGCTGCCCGAGGACTCCGGGCTGATCAGCGCGATCGGTTCGACGGCCGGCTCGTACATCGACCTGGTCGAGTTCGGCCGGGTCTACTACCGGGGCGGCTGGACCTTCACCAACACCGACACGCAGGGCAGTTGGACCGCTGACGACTTCTGGCTGCGGTTCTTCCCGACCCAGGGGCTCTCCGCCTACCCGGCGATCAACGGGGAGCGGAGCAGCCGCGAGCAGGTCTTCGCCTCGTACACCCTGGAGGGCGCCGCCGTCGGCGGTGGCGGCTGGGGGCTCGACCCGACCAAGGTCGCCGTCAAGACCTCGAAGGTGCCGCTCACCCTCACCCCGCTGGGCGCGGACGGCCTGAACCGCGCACTCGGCACCGACTTCCGGGCGGGCGACGAACTCGGCATCCTCTCCGGCCAGTTCCGCTACCTCCCGGCCTGACCACCGATCACATCCCCTCTATTCACCAGGAGTTCACCATGAACCGCGTCCTGCGCCGTCTCGCCACCCTGGCCGCCGCCACCGCCCTGCTCGCCCCGGCGGCCTACGCCACCGACGCCTCCGCCGCCCCGAAGGCGGCCGACACCACCGCCGCGTCCGCCAACCGCGCGCCCGGCGTCTACATCTCGCCCTGGGGCAGTGCGCACGTCGGCCTCAGCGACGAGACCAAGCAGTGGCTCCGCGCCGAGAACATCACCCTGGAGGCGATCGCCCCGTTCGTGCTCGACGCGGACGGCAACGGCTTCGACATGCCGATCGGCTCCACCGCCGGCGACCACCTGGACTCCCAGGGCCGGATCTTCTACCCCGGCGGGATCGTGCTCCACCACCCGGCCTCCGGCCACACCTTCCGGCTGGAGCCGACCTGGATCCGGGTGATGCCGACCCCGCTGTACTCGGCCGGCCTCTCCGTGGACGACGCCCGGGTGCGGGACGAGTTCCCGGTGGCCGACACCACCTACGCGGACGTCATCGCCAACGGCCGGCCGACCCTGACCGGGTTCAAGCTGGAGAAGGTGCCGTTCCGGGTCACCCAGGACACCTCCGATCTGATCGGCCGGTACACCGGGCGCCCCGGCCCGCGGGTCGGCAGCGAGTTCGGCACCCTGACGCCGCGCTTCGACTACGTCCCGGCCGGCTGAGCCAGCCTGCCCCCGGGTCCGCCCCTCCCGGACCCGGGGGCACCCCCACCCCCTCCACCCCCCGCCAACTCCCGCATATAGAAAGACAATCGCCTATCTCCCTCGATCGAGGGAACTATCGCTCGTGCCCCCATTTTCCCGGCCCGATGGGGGAACATCAGCACGTCCGCGCCCGAACGACCCCCGGTCGGACGGCAAAACCCCCGGCCCCTGGATCAGCCCGTGACCACCACCGCCCCCGTGTGGGACTGTCCCTTCAACCACACCGACGGCCTGGAGTTCGACCCGCTCCTCAAGCGCCTGCTCGCCGAGGAGCCGATCGCCAGGATCCGCCTGCCGCACGGCGAGGGCGAGGCCTGGCTGGCCACCCGCTACGAGGACGTCCGGGTCGTCACCACCGACCGCCGGTTCAGCCGCGCCGCCGGCATCGGCCGGGACCTGCCCCGGATGACGCCCGCCCCGATCGCCCAGGCCGAGGCGATCAACCTGATGGACCCGCCCGCCCACAACCGGCTCCGCCGCCTGGTCGCCAAGGGCTTCACCAACCGCCAGGTCGAGCGGATGCGCGCGCACACCCAGCAGGTCGTCGACGGCTACCTCGACGAGATGACCGAGCACGGCGCCCCCGCCGACCTCGTCCACCACCTCTCCAGCCGGCTCCCGATGACCACCATCTGCGAGCTGCTCGACATCCCCGCCGAGGACCGCGCCGAACTCCGCGGCCACGCCGTCGCGATGATGGCGATGGGCCCGGGCAGCGGCACCGGCCAGGTCGACGCCAAGGCCGCCCTGCGCGGCTACTTCGCTGCTCTGACCGCCGCCCGCCGCCGCGACCCCGGCGAGGACCTCATCAGCGCGCTCGCCACCGCCCGCGACGGCGAGGAGCTGCTGGACGCCGACGAGCTCGCCGTGATGGCCATGGTCCTGCTGGTCACCGGCCACGACACCAGCACCTACCAGCTCTCCAACATCACCTACACCCTGCTCAGCCACCCCGAGCAGCTCGCCAAGCTGCGCGCTCAGCCGGAGATGCTGCCGCGCGCCCTGGAGGAGCTGCTGCGCTTCATCCCGTTCCGGCAGGGCGTCGGCATCGCCCGGGTCGCCACCGAGGACGTCGAGCTCGGCGGGGTGCTGATCAAGGCCGGCGAGCCGGTGCACGTCTCCTACCTGGCGGCCAACCGCGACCCGGCGATGTTCGAGCGCCCCGACGAGCTCGACCTCGACCGCGGCGCCCCCACCCACATGACCTTCGGCTACGGCACCCACCACTGCCTCGGCTCCCACCTCGCCCGGATGGAGCTCCAGGTGGCGATCGGCACCCTGCTGACCCGGTTCCCCGGGCTGCGCCTCGCCGTGCCGGCCGCCGAGCTGGACTGGCAGACCGGTTCGATCTGGCGCTACCCGAGGACGCTGCCGGTCGCCTGGTGACCGCGGCTCCGCGCCGCGCCGCCCGTCCGACCGCTTCCACGGACCACCAGGGAGACCTCCACCCATGGCAACCCTCTGCCGCCCCGCCATCGCCCTGCCCGAGCACGTCATCACCCTCGACCAGACCCTCGACCTGGCCCGCGAGCTGCACGCCGGCCACCCGCAGCTCGGCCTCGCGCTGCGGCTGATCGAGAACACCGGGGTCAAGACCAGGCACCTGGTCCAGCCGATCGAGGAGACCCTGAAGCACCCGGGCTTCACCGTCCGCAACGCGGTCTACGAGCGCGAGGCCAAGCGCCGCGTCCCCGAGGTCGTCGAACGCGCCCTCGGGTACGCCGACCTCGCCGCCCGGGACATCGACCTCATCCTCTACGTGTCCTGCACCGGCTTCATGATGCCCTCGCTGACCGCGTGGCTGATCAACCGGATGGGGTTCCGCTCCGACACCCGCCAGCTGCCGATCGCCCAGCTCGGCTGCGCGGCCGGCGGCGCCGCCGTCAACCGGGCGCACGACTTCTGCCGCGCCTACCCCGGTTCCAACGTGCTGATCGTCGCCTGCGAGTTCTGCTCGCTCTGCTACCAGCCCACCGACCTCGGCGTCGGCTCGCTGCTCTCCAACGGCCTGTTCGGCGACGCGATCGCCGCCGCCGTGCTGCGCGGCCGCGGCGGCAGCGGCGTCCACCTGGAGCGGAACGGCTCGCACCTCGTCCCCGACACCGAGGACTGGATCTCGTACGGGGTCAAGGACACCGGCTTCCACTTCCAGCTCGACAAGCGCGTCCCCGGCACCATGGAGATGCTCGCCCCGGCCCTGCGCGCGCTGGCCACCGACCACGCCTGGGACGTCTCCGGCCTCGGCTTCTACATCGTGCACGCCGGCGGCCCGCGCATCCTCGACGACCTCTGCCGCTTCCTCAACCTGGAGCCGGCCGCGTTCCGGTTCTCCCGCGCCACCCTCACCGAGCGCGGCAACATCGCCAGCGCCGTGGTCTTCGACGCGCTGGCCCGGCTGTTCGAGGAGGGCGGGGTGGAGGACGGCACCCAGGGGCTGATCGCCGGCTTCGGTCCGGGCATCACCGCCGAGATCTCGCTGGGCAGTTGGGCCGGGGTGCCGCTGGAGGCGGTGGTCCCGCGCCGCCCGCGCGCGATCGACGCCGCCGAGCTGACGCTGGCTCACCCGACCACCCCCCTGCTGCGTCCGGCCGGGACTACGATCACCGAATGACCGAAGCGACGGATACCACTCATGCCACGGACACCCATGTCACGGACACCGACGCCCAGACCTCATTGATCCCCAGACCCGGCCGGGCCGGCGCCGACCGGGGGGCCGACCGGACCGCCGGCCCTGCCTCCGGCCCGACGCCCGGGCTCGCTGCCAGCGCCGACCGGGCGGCCGAGCTGGCGGCACTCTTCCCCGTCCTGCACGCCCCGCAGTACTGGACCTGGGGCCGCTTCGACGCGCAGTTCTCCACCGTCCTGCCGCCGGACGAGCTGGTCACCAACATCCACCTGGTGGGCTTCACCGACGACGGCCGGGTGGTGCTCTGCCGCGACGAGCGCGACCACTGGTTCCTGCCCGGCGGCACCCGCGAGCACGGCGAGTCCGTCGCCTCCTGCCTGGTCCGCGAGCTGCGCGAGGAGGCCGGCGCCCGGCTGCTCGGCGAGCCGGTCTGGCTGGGCGCGCACCGCTGCGTGACCGACGACCCGACGCCGTACCGGCCGTGGCAGCCGCACCCCGAGAAGGCCTGGCTCTGGGGCTGGGCCGAGGTGACGGTGGACTCCGTCCCGACCAACCCGGACGACGGCGAGCAGGTGGTCGAGGTCCGCGCGGTGGAGCCCGCCGAGGCACGGCGGCTGCTGCTGGACGGGCGTGAGGAGTGGTGGGGCGAGCTGATCGGCCTGGCGGAGGAGCTGCGGTCGCGGCCGCACTGAGCGCCCGGCAGGGTCACTGGAACGGCTCAACAGCGAGCGGTGTTGTCCGATATGTGGTGATAGGACTCGGACATGGACAACTACCCGCTGCTGAACATCTTCTGGACGATGCTGGAGCTGTTCCTCTGGATCCTCTGGTTCTTCCTGCTGTTCAAGATCATCACGGACATCTTCCGCAGCCACGACATGAGCGGCTGGGCCAAGGCCGGCTGGATGGTGCTGGTGATCCTGCTGCCGCTGATCGGCGTGCTGGTCTACGTCATCGTGCGCGGCAAGAGCATGGGGCAGCGCGACGTCGAGCAGGCCAGACAGAGCGAGGCCGCGTTCAAGCAGTACATCCGGGAGGCGGCCGGACCCTCGGCGGGCGGCGGGGGCAGCCACGTCGACGACCTGGCCAAGCTCGCCGACCTCAAGGCCAGCGGGGCCATCTCCGAGGAGGAGTACCAGAAGGCGAAGGACAAGCTCCTGGTGTGAGGCGCGGGGCGGTGCGGGTGCGGTCGTGGGCCGGTGGACGCGCGTCCGCCGGCCCACGACCTTCGGGAGGTCTCAGCGCCGCCCGGAGCGCCGGTCGCCCTTCTCGCCGCCACCGGTCAGGCCGGCCCGGCGCAGCGCGTCCGCCATGGCGCTGTTGCCCAGCGAGCCGGAACCGCCCGAGCCGCCCCGGTCTCCCCGGTCGTCCCGGCGGCCCTGACCGCCGCCCTGGCTGCCCTGGCCACCGCCCTGGCCACCGCGGCGGTCCTGGCGCGGCGGACGGCCCTGCCGCTCGCCGCCCCGGTCCCCGCGCTCGCCACCGCGCTCGCCGCCGCCGCCGCGTCCGACCTCGTCGTCCAGCCGCAGGGTGAGCCCGATCCGCTTGCGCGGCACGTCCACCGAGGTCACCCGGACGGTCACGATGTCACCCGGCTTGACCACCTCGCGCGGGTCCTTGACGAAGTTCTTCGACAGCGCCGACACGTGCACCAGCCCGTCCTGGTGGACGCCCACGTCCACGAACGCGCCGAACGCGGCCACGTTGGTGACCACGCCCTCCAGCACCATGCCCACCTCCAGGTCGCCGATCTTGTCGACGCCCTCCTTGAAGGTCGCGG
Organism: Kitasatospora sp. NPDC093806; assembly: GCF_040683335.1. NCBI lineage: Bacteria > Bacillati > Actinomycetota > Actinomycetes > Kitasatosporales > Streptomycetaceae > Kitasatospora > Kitasatospora sp. NPDC093806. The sequence goes on along the minus strand of NZ_JBFBDO010000164.1, from coordinate 3,283 downwards.
TGCGGAACGCCGGACGCGGGTCGCGGCCCGGCTTGTCCAGCTCGCCGAGGATGTCGGTGACGGTCGGCAGACCGAAGGTGTCGTCGGCGAAGTCGCCCGGGCGCAGGGTGCGCAGCCGCGCGCCGTTGCCGATCAGCTCGCGCAGCTCCCCGCCCGTCGAGGCCAGGATCCGGCGCACCACCGGGTACGCCTCCGGGTGCACGCCGGACGCGTCCAGCGGGTCGTCGCCGTCCGGGATCCGCAGGAAGCCCGCGCACTGCTCGAAGGCCTTCGGGCCGAGCCGGGCCACGTCCTTGAGCGCCCGGCGGGTGCGGAACGGGCCGTTGGCGTCGCGGTGCGCGACGATGTTGTCGGCCAGCGTGCCGGTGATCCCGGAGACCCGGGTGAGCAGCGGCGCGGAGGCGGTGTTGACGTCCACGCCGACCGCGTTGACGCAGTCCTCGACCACCGCGTCCAGCGAGCGGGACAGCTTCACCTCGCTGAGGTCGTGCTGGTACTGGCCGACGCCGATCGACTTGGGGTCGATCTTGACCAGCTCGGCCAGCGGGTCCTGGAGCCGGCGGGCGATCGAGACCGCGCCGCGGATCGACACGTCGAGGTCCGGCAGCTCCTGGGAGGCGAACGCGGAGGCCGAGTACACCGAGGCGCCGGCCTCGCTGACCATCGCCTTGGTGAGCTTGAGCTCCGGGTGGCGCTTGATGAGGTCCTCGGCGAGCTTGTCCGTCTCCCGGGAGGCGGTGCCGTTGCCGATCGCGACCAGGTCGACGCCGTGCTTCTTCGCCAGCGCCGCGAGGGTCGCCAGCGCGGCGTCCCACTTGTTGGCCGGCTGGTGCGGGTAGATCGTGTCGTAGGCGAGCACCTTGCCGGTGGCGTCCACGATCGCGACCTTCACCCCGGTCCGGAAGCCCGGGTCCAGGCCCATGGTGGCGCGGGTGCCGGCCGGGGCGGCGAGCAGCAGGTCGCGCAGGTTGGCGGCGAAGACCCGGACCGCCTCGTCCTCGGCGTCCTGCCGCAGCCGGCCGCGCAGGTCGATGCCGAGCCGCACCAGGATGCGGGTGCGCCAGGCCCAGCGGACGGTGTCCCCGAGCCACTTGTCGGCCGCGCGGCCGTGGTCGGCGATGCCGAAGCGGGCGGCGATCCGCTGCTCGTAGTCGCCGGCGCCGGGCAGGTCGCCGGACTCCTCGCCGTCGTACGGGGAGAGGTCGAGGTCCAGCACCTCCTCCTTCTCGCCGCGCAGCATCGCCAGGATCCGGTGCGAGGGCAGCTTGGCGTACGGCTCGGCGAAGTCGAAGTAATCGGCGAACTTGGCGCCGTCCTGCTCCTTGCCCTCGCGGACGGTGGCGACCAGCCGGCCGCGCGTCCACATCCGCTCGCGCAGCGAGCCGACCAGGTCGGCGTCCTCGCCGAAGCGCTCCACCAGGATCGCCCGGGCGCCCTCCAGCGCGGCCGCCTGGTCGGCGACGGCCTCGTTGAGGTAGCCGGCGGCGAGCGCGGCCGGGTCCTGCGTCGGGTCGGCGAGCAGGGTGTCGGCCAGCGGCTCCAGCCCGGCCTCGCGGGCGATCTGCGCCTTGGTCCGCCGCTTCGGCTTGAACGGCAGGTAGATGTCCTCCAGCCGCGCCTTGGAGTCGGCGGCCAGGACCTGCGCGCGCAGCGCGTCGTCCAGCTTGCCCTGGGCCTCGATCGACTCCAGAACGGCCGTCCGGCGCTCCTCCAGCTCCCGCAGGTAGCGCAGCCGCTCCTCCAGGGTGCGCAGCTGGGCGTCGTCCAGCGAGCCGGTGACCTCCTTGCGGTAGCGGGCCACGAACGGGACCGTCGAGCCGCCGTCCAGCAGGTCGACCGCCGCCTTCACCTGCCCCTCGCGGACGCCCAGTTCATCGGCGATCTTCCGCTCGATCGCCTGCTGGGCCTGTCGGGCCGCCTGTTCGACTGGCGTGGTCACGAAGCCGGTCACCTTCTTCAGAGTTGCTGTGCGTACCCCCGCAGTCTGCCAGCTACCGCCGACCCCCCACCCCGCCCCCGGCACCCCGGGCGTGGCGCCCCGGCAGGACGGATGCGGGGTCCGTCGGGCCGGTGGCGGCGGCTCCGGACCGGGCGGCCGCGCTTCCGAGCGCCCCCCAGGAAACCCAACACCCCCGTGAAATCCTCGCGTTCTCACCCTAGTGTTCGAAATAGGGCTCTTCGCGGGGCGGTCCGGGCGTACAGTGCCGGGCATGTGCGCAGCCGCCCGGACGTCCGACCACGACCGCATGCACGACGACGACCACCAGCACGACCACCTCTACGACGAGGTGCACGACCGTCTGCACGAACGCCTGCACGACGAGGAACCCGACATCGGCACCGGGCTGGTCCGACGGCTGATATCGGTCCAGTTCCCGCAGTGGAAGGGCCTGCCGCTGGCCCCGGTCCCGATCAGCACGACGGACAACGCGATGTTCCGGCTCGGCCCCGAACTCGCCGTCCGCCTCCCCCGGGCCGCGTGGGCCGCCGGCAACCTCGCCCGCGAGCAGTACTGGCTCCCCCGGCTCGCCCCCCACCTGCCGGTGCCCGTCCCCGAGCCGATCGGCCACGGGCGGCCGACCGCCGGCTACCCGTGGGACTGGACGGTGCTGCGCTGGCAGGACGGCGTCACCCCGGCCGCCGGGGCGCTCGCCGACCCCATCCGGCTCGCCCACGACCTGGCCGGCTTCATCACCGCACTGCGCGCCGTCCAGCCCGATCCGGACGCGCCGCCCGCCGCCCGGGGCGGGCCGCTGGCCGGCCGCGACGCCGCCACCCGCGCGGCGATCGGGCGGCTGCGCGGCGTGATCGACACGGAGGCCGCGGCCACCCTCTGGGACAAGGCCCTCCGCCTGCCCGAGCACACCGGCCCGGCCACCTGGACGCACGGCGACCTCTCCCCCGGCAACCTCCTGGTCAACGCCCCCGCCCCCGGCACCCCCGGCGGCCGCGCCGTCCAACGCCTCTCCGCCGTCCTGGACTTCGGCCTGGCCGGCGTCGGCGACCCGACCGTCGACCTGCTCCCCGCCTGGAGCCTGCTGCCCGCCGCCGCCCGCCCGGCCTTCCGCACCGCCCTGGCCGTCGACGACGCCACCTGGGAACGCGGCCGCGCCTGGGCCCTCTCCATCGCCCTCGTCCAACTCCCCTACTACCGCACCACCAACCCCCCGGTCGCCACCAGCGCCCGCCACATCGTCCGCGAGATCCTGGCCGACCGCAGCGTGTGAGTGCCGACGGGAAAACGCGGCGGGGTGGGCCCGGAGGATCCTCCGGGAGCGGGCCG
>NZ_JBFBDO010000163.1:0-11936 GCF_040683335.1 Kitasatospora sp. NPDC093806 | reverse complement strand
GCGACAAGGGCACCAGTTCGTCGGTGCCCCCGACCTTCATCAACGACCGCCTGTGGGGCGCCGGGCACCTGATCGAGTTCTTCGACAGCTTCAGCACCCGGACCGGCACCGGCGCCGGGCAGAACCTGTCGCTGGGCGCCGGGCACTACACCCCCGACGTCGCCAAGATCACCGTCAGCTACGGCGACGACCCGACGCAGTACCCGGCCGTCATGGCCGGCGGCGCGTACGTCCACGCGGCGGCCATCACCGTCACCGACCCCAACCCGCGCGCCTTCACCCCGTCCCCCTACATCCACGCCTACAACGCCGCCGGCAAGGAGATCTACAACCAGAAGACCCAGCCCAACGTCAAGAAGACCCACCCGTAGGCGACACCGGTCCGAGCAGAGCCGTCTCTCCCCACGGCTCTGCTCTCCCGACGGGGACCGTCGAGGTCCCCCTCCGGTGCGGCCGAGCCGGAGCCGTCCCGGACACGCCGACCGGTGGCCGGACCCCCAGCCGGGGGTCCGGCACACGGCCCCATGACGCCCCGGCACCACAGACGACCGGCGCCTCCGCCCGTGCGGGAGACCCCGGGCGGAGGCGCTGCGGCTAGGCTCGGTCTCTCAGCAGTACCCGACCCACGACATCGTCCGCACCGCCGTAGCCGCAGCGGCACAGGGATCGACCATGGCCTCCTCCCCCTTCACCGATCCGGCGTTCCACACCGACCGCTACCCCACCTACGCCGCGCTGCGCACGGCCTCGCCCGTCCTCCGGATGCCGTCGGACGGTGCCACCACCGCGACCGTCGTCACCGGCTACGACGCGGCCCGGCAGGCATTCACCGCCCCGCTGTCGAAGGACACGGGCGCGTACTTCGCCGATCGACCATCCGGCCGGTCCCTGCACCCGGCCGTGGCACGCACGATGCTGGCGACCGATCCGCCGGAGCACACCCGACTCCGACGGCTGGTGGCCAAGGCGTTCACGTCGGCCCGGGTCGACGACCTGCGTCCCTACATCCGCGAGCTCGCCGAGCAGCAGGTCGGGAGGTGGCAACCCGGCACCGAGGTCGACCTCGTCGAGGAACTGGCCGGCCCCCTTCCGGTCACCGTCATCTGCGAGCTCCTGGGGGTTCCCCCGGCCGACCGAGCCGCGATCCGCGCCTGGTCGACCGACTTGTTCGCCACCGGCGACCACCGGCGCATCGACGATGCGTCCCACGCCCTGGCCGGCTACCTGTCGGAGCTGATCAGCACCAAACGCACGCACCCGGACCGCTCGCTGCTCTCCGACTTGATCGCGGTCCACGACGAGGACGCCGGCCGGCTCGGCGAGGAGGAACTGCTCTCCCTCGCCGTGCTGCTGCTGGTCGCCGGCCACGAGACCACCACCGCGGCGATCGGCAACGCCGTGCTGGCGCTGCTCCGGCACCCCGCCGAACTGGAGCTCCTGCGCACCGGCCCCCACCGCATCCGCACCGCCGTCGACGAGTTGCTCCGGTACGACTCCCCGGTCAGCATCGCCACCTGGCGGTGGGCACCCGAGGAGGTGGAACTCGCCGGGACCGCGGTGACCGCCGGCAGCCCGGTGTTCGTCTGCCCGGGCGCGGCCAACCGCGACCCGGCGAAGTTCCCCGACCCCGACCGGCTCGACCTCGGCCGCACGAACGCCTCCGCGCACCTCGCCTTCGGCCACGGAATCCACCGCTGCCTCGGCGCGCCGCTGGCTCGCGCGGAGGTCGAGATCGTGCTCGCCGTCCTCCTGGAGCACTCCCCCGACCTTCGGCTGGCCGTCCCGGCCGACGAGCTCGTCTGGCGGCAGTCCCGGTTGGTCCGCGGCCTCGTCGCACTGCCGGTGAAGCTCTAGGCACTCCCGCCGTCACGGCGGTCGCGAACGTCGGACTGTGGCCGGCCATCCCCTCACCCGTCCGGATGGCAGAAGGACTCCGCTCGAACACACGGTTCCGGTGCCCCGGCCGTTCGCGGGCCTTGCGTGAACGGCCGGGGCGGGTGGTGTCAGCGGTGGGGGTGTCAGCTGTGTCCGGCGGCTCCGCCGGGCGCGTCGTAGTTGCCGGTGGGGTTGGTGTTCACGGTGCCGTCATTGCCCTTGCCGCCCGAGCCCGGCGGCTGGCCGTTGCCGCCGTCACCGCCCTTCACGTACCCCTTGCCGGCGGCCAGGATGTCGATGGTGCGGTTGTTCCCGTCCCCTCCGCGGCCTCCTTCGCCGCGGTACCCGTCCGTGCCGAGTTCGGCGTTGCCGCCGCGTCCGCCGTAGGCCTCCACCGAGGTCGAGCTCGCGAGGCCCCGGTCGATGGTGATGTGGCCGTCGTTGCCGATGCCGCCCTCGCCGCCCCTGCCGACCGAGGTCCCGTCGCCGCCGCGCCCGCCCACGGCCTTCACCCTGCTGTCGAACCCGCTGCCGATGATGCGGCTGTTGTTGCCGTCGCCTCCGTGGCCGCCGTTGCAGTTGGCCTTCCCGGGCTCGTGGCCGCCGAGGCCACCCGACCCGCCGGTCACGGTGATGCTGCCCTGCGCACTGATGTGGCCGTCGTTGCCGTCGCCGCCGCGCCCACCGTCCCCGCAGGAACTCAGCGGAGCGATCGCCCGTCCGGCCCGCCCGTCGCCGCCGGTCAGGACCACGGTCTCGTGGCCGCCTCCACCGTAGATCTCACCGGTGTTGGCGGCCTTGCCGTCGGCGCCAGCCCCGTAGCCGTCACCGCCGCGCACCGTGATGGTGTCGTCCCCCTCCCCGCCGTTGACCTCGCCCTTGTTGCCGACCGTGTCCGCGCCGGCCTTGTCGCCGAGGTTGACGGTGATCCGGTCGTTGCCGCGCCCTCCGTTGACCACGACCCCGCTCGGGATCGCGAAACAGTCGATCGCGTCGTCGCCGTCCGTGCCGCGGATGGTCGAGCCGGTCACGTCCGTGCCGTTGACCGTGCACGTCACCGTGGCGGCGTGCGCGGGCGTCGCGGCGAACACCGCGATCGGCACGACGAGTGCAAGCACCGGCAACAGGGCCCGGCACGCCCGGCGCGCCGGGACAGGTGTGTTCGACATGGGAGAGTCCATTTCTCGTCAAGGGGGGGCAAAAGGGGGATCCGCACCGTCGGGCGCCGCCGTCCCGACGACGGCCCACGAAGCGCCGCCCGACCGGGGCACACGGCCCCGCCGGTCTCCGGAACCGGAGTATCCGGCCGCCGATCCCCACCCCTCGGGCCGACACGCCACCCGCCCCTCGCGCCTCCACCGGATGCCGCATCTACGCGGGTGGCCACGGACGGCGCGTGCGGAGCAGTCCTTCCGGTCCGCTCCGGGGCGCCCCCACGGTCCGGGTACTCCTCGACCTGGATCAGTCGAATCCGCCGGTGCAGGTGGTGGAGTCCTCCGGCGTCGTGCGGCCACGGCTCACCCTGGAGGTCCGAAACGTGCGCTACGCCGGGCAGGTCTGCGGTACCCAAAGGATCGGCAGCGGTCACGCGCAGCACTCGGTAGGCTACTGCTACAACACGTGGTCGAAGTAAAGGAACTCGGTACATGAGGCGACCTCTGCGGCCCGCAGGTGCGGTGGTCCTCCTGGCTGTCGCGGCCCTCGCGACGGCGTGTACCGGCGATGGGGCGGCACCCTCCGGAGGGGGCGTCCCGTGGCCCCTGGAAGGGCTGGCCGCCGCACCGGCAGGTCCCCCCGTCCAGGCCAGTGTCGACGCACCTCCTGCCAAGGGCACCGCCAAGATCCTGGGCATCGCGGAGGTGGAGGGAACCGACGTGATCCTCGCGGTCAGGAACGACACCTGCCAGGTCTCGTTCCTGGCGGCGCGACCCACCGATGCGACAACCACCGCTCCCACCTCGGTCGGCTCGCAGCGCCCGTCCGCCGGCGTGTCTTCGGACAGTCACCAGGGATTCCCCGGCGACGTTCTCACCGGAAAGCACACTCAGGCGTCCGCGCAGATTCCGCTGCTCGGTTTTGTGACCGTGGGATGTTCCGAAAAGGCCATGGCGGTGAGGGTGGAAGGCGCGGCTGTCTCGGCCGGAGTTCGGAACAAGGCGGGGGATTCACTGAAGTCCTGGCGGGACGGCCAGGACATCGTGGTGACCGTCGGGGACCCTGAGGCAATCCGCCGGCCGGACTCCGCTTCCACCTCCTGACGACACGTCTGGAACCAAGGGCGCCCGGTCCAGGCAGCGGGCGCCCTCACACCTGTCTCCGTGGAAAGCACCGTTGCAGTATCAGGGGCCGCCCCGGCCTCGGCTCTCAGTCCCGGGCGTCCAGCAGGAAGTCCGGGTACAGGTTCACCGTCTGATCGACCAGCCCGTGCAGCGCCGCGACGTACTCGCCCACCCCGCCGGCCTCGTCGATGCTCGCGTGCAGCCCGTCGATCAGCGGCCTGACCACCGCCGCGAACGCCCGCAGCCGGCTCGGGTCGGTCAGCCGCGCCGCGAACTCCGCCCGGGCCGCCGCGGAGTCCGCGCACTCGGCGAGCAGCTTCTCCGCCACCGCGCGCTCCGGATCGGACAGTGACGTCAGATAGTGCACCACCATGAAGGTGGCGGTCCCGTTGCGAAGGTCCTCGTACCGCCCCGAGGAGATGTCCCGCTGGTCGTTGACCAACTGCCGCAGCACGCCGAAACGCGCGCCGAGGTCGCGCCACGCGTCCACCCGCGCCTCGTCGCACCCGGCCAGCACCGCGCCCATCGCCGCCGCCATGGCGTACGGGGCACCGGTCTTCCCCAGGTAGCCGGCCATGACCGCGTCGGCGGTCGCCATCGCCGCGGTCGCCGTGAGGTCCGCGAGCTGCCCGGCCATCGCCCGGTGCCAGCTGCGCGACAGCTCCTGGCGCAGCCGCAGCGCCCGCTCCGGGTCGTCGCGGCACGCCTCGTCGAGCACCTCGGCCGCCAGGTGGCAGGCGATCCCGATCACGGCGAGCAGGTCTTGGTCCGCACTGTCCGTGTCAGCCGCGGCGGACGACCGCGGCCCGGCGTCGGACAGGTCGTCCAGGTAGCGCGCCGCGACCCACCACAGCACGTGCGCCACCGCCGCGGGCTCGGCCGGCGCCGGCTCACCGGAGTGCGTCCCGTGCACCAGGAACGGCAGCGCGACGATTCCGTCCACGGCCGGCCCCGAGCCACGCCCGGCGATCCGGTCCAGGAAGCCGGTCAGGACCCGTCCCATCGCGTGGTCGGCGGCCGCACCGGGCCCGGCCGAGCCGGTCAGCCCCTCGCCCATCGCGCGCAGCCGCCGCAGCACGGCGTCCGAACTCCACGTGGGTGCGCTTGCCGTCGTCATGATGTCCTCCGCGTGGGCGACCGGGCTCTTGGATTCGTTCAAAGAGTCGAGAGTCAAGACACGGAGACACTAGTGCGGCAACGGTGCTCACCGTGACGGTTCTCGGGTTCTCTCCTCGACGGCTCGACCGGGCCCGGACGAGCCGAGTCCGAACCCTTCCCCGTGGCGACGACGACCTGCCGGCAGCGGCGTAGCGGCCTTACTTGTACATGGCCTTGACGGCCGCGATGTCTCCGGCGGACAGCTCCGTGGTCTCGCCCAGGACCAGGCCGGCGGGGAGCGTCTTCTTCGGGGTGATGGTGTCCTTGCCGTTCTTCGAGTACGACTTGGGGCCGTAGTGCATGATCGACGCGTAGTCGTAGGCCGTGCCGAAGGTGCTCTCGCCCTTCTGGATCTGGAAGTTGTGCTTCTCGGACGGCTCGATGTTCTCGAAGGAGACCTTGACGTACGTGTCCCGGTCGGGGCGCTCCTGCTCGTGGTAGAGGCCGACCGCGTGCCCGATCTCGTGGACGAGTTCGACGGCGTCGCAGGAGTCGGAGTCGGCGATGTTGACGGCCTGCCGGCCGCCGACGCGGCCGACGTCGGAGTTGCAGCCGCCGTCCTTGCTGGGCTGGAACTCCACGTAGTCCGGGTAGGTCCTGGCGTTCGCGGCGGTCCGGACGACGAACCTGACGGGGGTCTTCTGCTGCCAGTGGTCGATCGCGGCCTTCACGTCGCTCTTCTGGTCCCCCGTGAGCTTGGAGTTGACCACATAGGGGATGGTCGCCTTCTTCCACCGGAACTTCTCGTTCGCCCGGCCCAGGGCGCGCGGTCGCGCGGACGGGTCGACGTCGAAGTCGTCCTCGACGACCGGCTGGTCGTCTCCGGTCAGGACGATCACGGCGTGGCCGGTCGCGGGGTCCTCGAAGTCCGCGCCGCCCTCGCTGGTGAGGATGTCGACCGTGACGGTGTAGGTGGTGTCGTCGCAGGTGATGTCCTCGACCTCCGCGCTGCCGGCGGCCTCCTCGTCGAGGTCCAGCTCCTGCTCGAAGCCGACGAACAGGGAGCGCGCGGTGTCGGGCTCGCAGCTGTAGGAGATCTCGGCGGTGACGAGGCCGGGCGTCTGGTAGGTCAGGCTCTCCAGCACGACTGTGCCTTCGGGGGCGTCCGGGTCGCTGTCGTCGGCGCGGGCCGAGGGGCTCAGCGGGCCGACGAGGGCCGCCAGCAGCAGGACGGCGACGGCGCGACGGGCGGCGGGGCGGCGGATGGCCATGGGCGTTCGGTGTCCCTCGGGCTCGGGCGGCGGCGACTGATCGTGTACATAGTGAGAGCGCGGGAGCCGCGGCCCGCAGCACGACACGAGGCCACCCGGGTGACCCCGCGTCCGCTCCGGGGCCCGCCGGGGTCGGGTCGGCCCATGGGGGCGAGGGTGGACGACGCGCCGGATTGGTTCGTCCACGTCTCATGAGCCGTGGCGTTGTACTCTCAGCCGGTCACGTACGGTAGTCGCCGTGCGTCATGCCCTCTCTCCAGGAGGTTGCCCATGGGCACCGAGCCGGCCCCCGCTCCGATCGGCCAACTCCCCGACAGCGTCAACGGTGCGATCCAGCGGATGAAGCAGCTGGACGCGGAACTGGACGCCCGGGACGGCGTCGCCGCGTTCAACCGCATGTACCTGAGAGTCACCGAACTGGTCGGTGCCAAGCTCACGGACGGCTTCTTCAAGGACGCCGCCTTCATCGGGCGGATGGACGTGATCTTCGCCGGCCTGTTCCTGCGCAACGTCGACGCCGCCAAGGCCGGTCGGCCGGTGAACCCCGCCTGGCAGCCGCTCATCGACGCACGGCACCGGGGCGAGGCGATCTGGCCCATCCAGTTCGCCTTCGCCGGCATGACCGCGCACATCGGCCACGACCTGGCGCTCGCCGTGATCCTCACCTGCGAGGAACGGCACACCACGCCCAACACCCCACCGGTGCACGCCGACTTCCAGAAGGTGAACCAGCTGCTCTCCCAGGTGGAGGCGGAGGTCCGGGCGGCCTTCGAGCCCGAACTGCTCAAGCTCGCCACAGCGGACGCCGAGGCGCTGAAGCATCTGCTCTCCAGCTTCAGCATGGAAGCCGCACGGGACGCGGCCTGGATCGCCGTCCAGGGACTCTGGGCGCAGAAGAAGGACCCGATCGCGATCCCCGGCTTCCAGCCCTCCTGCCAGGCCCTGGCCGCCTCCGTGGGACTCACCGCCCTGGCCCTGCTGGCCCCCGTGGTGCCGCCGACCGGCTGAAGCACCGCTACACCGATTCACCGCTCCACCGCACGAGACCACTCGGCGGTCCTCGGTCATATACCGGCCCCGGGCCGGGCCGACGGTTCGGCTCGACACGAGCGTGCGCCGTGAGCGCGCCGGTGGTGCCCGGTCAGCGGCGGCCGGTGGTCAGGACGATGAGGAACTGGCCGCCACCCGTCTCGATGTCGGCGGTCACCGGCAGCCCCGGCACCAGCCGGGAGAACCGGTCCACCAGCCAGTCCGCCGCCTCCCGGGCGTCCCGCTCGGTCGGGCACCGCCCCACCATCTCCCGGCCCCCCTTGCGCTCCAACCTCCCGGCAACGGTGATCAGCGGCGCGGGTTCGACCACGTAGAGGTGGTCCGGCCAGGCGATGACGACCTTCACCGCGCCCTTGCGGGTGTTGCACCCGCGGTGCGCGAGGCGCTCGGCGACCTTGGCCTTCCGATCGGCGGTCCTACTGTCGACGCTGGGCCCTCTGGGGTCGTTCACCGACATACCGGGATCGACCGGTTCGTCGCACACCCAGCACCGCCAGCCGTCGCGCGCGGCCACATCATCGAGGAGACTCACCCGAGTAACCTAGCCTGCCCCGCCACCACCCCGCACACCGGAGCCCCGGCCGCCGTCCGAGCGGCGGGAGCGGCCGGGCTTCCTACTTGAACCAGTACTGGACGCCGTCGTGCTTCGAGCACGTCCCGCTCGCGGTCTTGGAAGTCGACGAGGTCCCGTCCTTGCACACCGCCATCTGGTCGGGGACCGTCGGCGTCTGGCCGTGGTCCCAGCCGCAGAGGCCGACGGTGTGGTGGGCGCAGGTCCCGCCGGGGGCCGGGGCCGCCGCCGCGGGCTCGGAGCTGGGCTCGGCAGTCGGCGCGGGGGCCGCCTTCGTGGGCGTCGGCACCGGCGGGGCAGGCGCGGCCGCCGGGGGCGTCGTCGGGCTCGGCGCCGCCGTGGTCGGGGCCGCAGCGGCCGTGGTCGGGGCGGCGGCACCCGGGCAGGGTTCGGCGTCCTTGACGACCCCGAGGGTGACCTTCGTGGAAACCGGCGCGGCGGTGCCCGAGGCCGGGGTCTGCTGGCAGACCTTCCAGTTCGCGTCGACGAGCTGGGTCCGCTTGTGGTCTCCCCCCGCGACGTCGGTCGACTCGACGCTCTTGAACCCGGCCTGCTTCGCCGCCGTCTTGGCCTTGTCGAGCTGAAGCCCCACCAGCTCCGGCACCGACGTCCCGCTCGGCGCCGCCGCCGCGACCGAGTTCGCCCCCGCGGACTGCGCGGACGTCGCGGACGTCGACGCCGGCTCACACGCCGCCACGAACAACGCCAGCGCGGCCAGTCCCGCGTACCCGATCGCCGCCGGCCGGAACACCCGTCGCGCGGCTGTTCCGGCTATCCCACTACCCACGTTCCCGTACCGCCCTCAAGTTCGATGGAGAAAGCATGAAGCTATGCCCCGCGATCTCCACACAGCAAGCGGCTCCGGCAAACTCGCGCCGACGGCTCCAGGGACCGCCGAGCGGACCGGGCAGTCGGAACCGCCGGCACCCGACTTGGCACCCCGCTCGCCTCCGGTGCCCCGGTCCATCTGCCGCACCTGACCCGCTCGCCGGACGCCGTCCGCTCCAGCGGCCGACTCCTCGCCTCGCACGCCCCCGCCCTCCGGTGGCGCACACGAACGGTCAGCCCCAGCACTGCCTGAGGCCCCTGCCTCCCACCTAGGCATAGACCACCCCGGGAGTCAAGCTCCTTCACAGAATGCGCCCCCCTTCTTCCCCGTGCGCCCCCCTGCGCCTCCACAATTTCTTCACACCCCCTGTGACCCATCGCGCGCCTTGGGATACACCAATGCCGATGCGCACCAAAGTCCAGGGACCGGCGTAGGCGTGAGGGGAGCCCCACCGTGGAGTCAGGGACGAAGGACCTCCGACCGGAGGAGCAGGGCGGGGGCGAGGGCGGGTACCAGCCGTCGTTCGCTCAGCACCGGATGTGGTTTCTCGACCGGCTGGCGGGCGGTCGTAGCGCGGAGTACATCGCGTCGCCGATGTGGTTCGTCCACGGGTCGCTGGAGAGACCGGAGTTGGAGCGCGCGCTGGAGCGGCTCCTCGGCCGGCACGCCGCGCTGCGCACCCGCTTCGTCGAGCGCGACGGCGCCCCGCACGCCTTGGTCGCCGAGCAGTCGCCGGTGCGGATCGACTGGCGCGAGGCCGCCGACGCCGCCGAGGTGGCGCGGCAGGCCGAGGAGGTGGCCGGCCGGCCGTTCGACCTGGCAACCGGGCCGCTGCTGCGGATCGTCGTCTGGCGGCTGAGCGCGACCGAGCACGTCCTGCTGGCCGCCGTCCATCACATCGTCTCGGACGGCTGGTCGCTGGACGTGCTGGTCCGCGAGCTGGGCGCACTGTACGACGGCCGGGAGCTGCCCGAACTCGAATGGGAATACGCGGACTTCGCCGAGCGGCAGCGGCGCGACCTGGACGGCGCTGCGCTCGCCCATGGGCTGGGCTACTGGCGGGAGCGGCTGTCCGGGCTGCCGGCCTTGGAGCTGCCGACCGACCGGCCCCGGCCCACCGAACCGTCCTGGACCGGCGCCACCCGCGAGTTCACCCTCGCACCCGAACTCGTCGCCCGGCTGGAGCAGGTGGGCCGGGCACACGGCGCGACCCTGTACATGACCCTGCTGGCCGCGTACCAGACCGTGCTCGGCCGCTGGAGCGGGCAGCGCGACTTCGGCATCGGCGTCCCGGTCGCCGGACGTGGCCACTCCGAGGTCGAGCACCTCATCGGCCTGTTCGTGAACACCCTCGTGATGCGCGCCGAGCTCACCGGCGACCCGACCTTCGCCGAGCTGCTCACCCGGGTCCGCGACCACACCCTCGACGCCCTCGACCACCAGGACGTGCCGTACGAGCGGATCGTCCGGGAGCTGCGGCCGGAGCGGCCGGACACCGACTCGCTGATCGACACCTGGTTCGCCATGCAGAACCTGCCGGTGGAGGACGCGGAGGCCGACCGCTCCCCCGGCGCGCTGCGGTTCACCGACTTCGGGACCGACCGGCCGCGGGCGCTGTTCGCACTGTCGCTGTTCGCCCAGCCGCGCGCGGACGGCGTGGCGATGACCTTCGTCTACCGCACCGACCTCTTCGACGCGGCGACGATCGACCGGCTGGTGCGCCGCTGCCAGGCCCTGCTGGCCGCGGTGGCGGACCAACCCGACCAGCCCGTCAACACGTTGGGGCTGCCCGCCGAGGAACTGCGGGAGCTGCGCGAACTGGGCAGCGGCGACATCCCGGCGCCCGCCCGGGACACCATCACCCAGTTCGAGGACCAGGTCCGACGCACCCCGGACGCCGTCGCCCTCCGCACCGCCGGCACCACGCTCACCTACGCCGAGCTCAACACCCGCGCCAACCGCCTCGCCTGGTGGCTCACCGACCAGGGCGTCCGCACCGAGATACCCGTCGCCGTCCGACTCCCGCGCGGGCCCGAGATGCTCATCGCCGTCCTCGGCATCCTCAAGGCCGGCGGCGCCTACGTCCCCATCGACCCCGCCTGGCCCGCCGAACGCGTCGAACACATCCGCACCGACGCCGGCGCCCACCTCCTCCTCGACGGACCCCTGCCCGCCGCCGACCGGGACGACAACCCCCAGCATGCGGTGCACGAGCAGCAGTTGGCGTACCTCATCTACACCTCCGGCTCCACCGGCACCCCCAAGGGCGTCGCCATCCCACGCGCCAACCTCGCCGCCCACACCACCCGCATCCGCCGCCGCTTCGCCCTCGGCCCCACCGACCGCGTCCTCCAGTTCGCCGCCCTCGCCTTCGACGCCTCCATCGACCAGATCTTCCCGGCCCTCACCTGCGGCGCGAGCCTTGTTCTGCCCGAGCACGGCCTGATCACCCCGGCCCGTCTGATCACCGACCTGCACCGGCACGGCGTCACCCTCGCCAACCTGCCCCCGGCCTACTTCCGGGAGCTCATCGGCGCACTGGCCGAGCACGAGTCGGGCGCCCCGGACTCGCTGCGGCTGATGGTCCTGGGCGGGGACGTGGTCCGGCCGGGCGAGGCGCGCGCGTGGACGGAGCGCTACCCGGACGTCGAGCTGCTCAACGCCTACGGGCCGACCGAGGCGACGGTCACCACCACCCTGTTCGAGATCACCCCGGACAGCGCCGACCGCCCCGACGGCATCCCCATCGGCCGCCCCCTCGGCGACCGCCACCTCCACCTCCTCGACCACCACCTCAACCCCGCTCCCCGAGGCGCCATCGCCGAACTCCACATCGCCGGCACCCAACTCGCCCGCGGCTACCACGGACAACCCGCCCACACCGCCGACCACTTCCGCCCCGACCCACACGGCGAACCCGGCACCCGGATCTACCGCACCGGCGACCTCACCCGCTGGACCAC
>NZ_JBFBDO010000162.1:0-12138 GCF_040683335.1 Kitasatospora sp. NPDC093806 | reverse complement strand
CGGCCGGGCGGGGCGTCGCGGCGGGGGCCGGTGGGCGGGCTCTTGCGCCGCCGGGGCAGGCCGGTCACCGGGTCGCCGCCGTCCGGAGGCGCCCGGCGAGGGGGCACCCGAGGCACCGGCTCAGCGGGCGGGCGAGGGAGCGGCGGGCGAGGGAGCGGTGGACGAGCGGGCGGAGGGCGGTGGAACACCGGGCGGCGGGACGTGCGGGCAGGTCACAGCGTCGAGGCATAGGGAGGTTCCTTCCGCGCACCCGGCACGGCGGGTGCGTTGCTGCTGTCGCTGGCGGTGCGACCGGGAAGCGGGTGACGGGTCGGTCGGGCGCGGTCACGGGGGCGGCGGTTTCCCTCGGTCGGCTGGGGCCGGCCCGGGCGCGCGGTGCGGCCCGGTCCTGCGCGTACGGTGAACAGGACCCGACGGCCGGAGCTCCCCCGCTCCCCGGACGGTCCCAAACCCCCTTGCCGCGACCCGAGTTGAACATGGCAACCATGACGGGTCCGGCGTGCCACCGACGGTACCCAGCACCGCCGCGCGAGCCAACCTCGGACACCAACCCTTCACCGGCGCGGCACACCGGGACCGCTTTCACCCCCGAAATCCGGCCTCCGGGCGGGTACGCACGTTCGCCCGTCGAGCGGATGACCGACACCCGCCCCGGGGGCGCGTTCCGGGTCCCGCCGAACCCCCTTGACGCCCCGACGGCGCCCATCCTACTTTGATTCCGCCTACAGAAACCGTTCTTCCGTATGGTGGAAATCTGGAGATGAGCCCTCCGACCCACTGCGGGCCGACAGGAGAGACCTCATGCCCCGAATGACAGCCGCCCGCGCGGCCGTGGCGATCCTCGAACTCGAAGGCGTCAAGGACGTGTTCGGCGTGCCGGGCGCGGCGATCAACCCGTTCTACGCCGCCCTGGCGGCCTCCGGCGGGATCCGGCACACGCTCGCCCGGCACGTCGAGGGCGCCTCCCACATGGCCGAGGGCTACACCCGGGCCGCGCCCGGGAACATCGGGGTCTGCGTCGGCACCTCCGGCCCGGCGGGCACCGACATGATCACCGGCCTCTACTCGGCCGGCGCCGACTCGATCCCGATCCTGTGCATCACCGGACAGGCCCCGGTCGCCCGGCTCCACAAGGAGGACTTCCAGGCCGTCGACATCGCCGCGATCGCCCGGCCGGTCACCAAGGCCGCCACCACCGTGCTGGAGGCCGCGCAGGTCCCCGGCGTGCTCCAGCAGGCCTTCCACCTGATGCGCTCGGGCCGCCCCGGGCCGGTCCTCGTCGACCTGCCGATCGACGTCCAGCTCACCGAGATCGACTTCGACCCCGAGGCCTACCAGCCGCTGCCGGTCTACCGGCCGGTCGCCAACCGCACCCAGATCGAGAAGGCCGTCGCGCTGCTCCAGCGGTCCGAGCGGCCGCTGATCGTGGCCGGCGGCGGGGTGATCAACGCGGACGCCGCCGACCTGCTGCGGGAGTTCGCCGAACTGACCGGCGTCCCGGTGGTGCCGACCCTGATGGGCTGGGGCACCGTCCCGGACGACCACCCGCTCAACGCCGGCCTGGTCGGCCTGCAGACCTCGCACCGCTACGGCAACGAGACCTTCCTCGCCTCCGACTTCGTGCTCGGCATCGGCAACCGCTGGGCCAACCGGCACACCGGCGGCCTGGAGGTCTACACCCGGGGCCGCACCTTCGTCCACGTGGACATCGAGCCGACCCAGATCGGCCGGATCTTCGCCCCCGCCCTCGGCATCGCCTCCGACGCCGGGGCCGCGCTGGAGCTGTTCGTCGAGGTGGCCCGGGAGCTCCGGGCGGCCGGCACCCTCCGGGACCGGAGCGACTGGGCCGCGTCCGCCCAGGAGCGCCGGGCCCGGCTCCAGCGCCGCACCCACTTCGAGCACGTGCCGATCAAGCCGCAGCGCGTCTACCAGGAGATGAACCGCGCGTTCGGCCCGGAGACCCGGTACGTCACCACGATCGGCCTGTCGCAGATCGCCGGCGCCCAGCTGCTGCACGTCCACCGGCCCCGGCACTGGATCAACTGCGGGCAGGCCGGGCCGCTCGGCTGGACCGTCCCGGCCGCGCTCGGCGTCGCCACCGCCGACCCGCAGGCCCAGGTGGTGGCGCTCTCCGGGGACTACGACTTCCAGTTCATGATCGAGGAGCTGGCGGTCGGCGCCCAGCACCGGATCCCGTACGTCCACGTCCTGGTGAACAACTCCTACCTGGGGCTGATCCGGCAGGCGCAGCGGAGCTTCGGCATCGACTTCCAGGTCAACCTGGAGTTCGAGAACGTCAACGCGCCCGAGCTGGGCGGGTACGGGGTCGACCACGTCCGGGTGGCCGAGGGGCTGGGCTGCAAGGCGATCCGGGTCACCGAGCCGGCCGGGCTGCTGCCGGCCTTCGAGGAGGCCAAGAAGCTGGCCGCCGGGTTCCGGGTGCCGGTCGTGGTCGAGGTGATCCTGGAGCGGGTCACGAACATCTCGATGGCCGCCGCCGACATCGACGGCGTCGTGGAGTGGGAGGAGCTCGCCACGCTCCCGGAGCACGCGCCGACCGCGATCCGGCCGCTGGCGACCTGACCCCGCCCGCGGCCCCGCGTTCGCCCCGGCGACCGTGCGGGTACGTACCAGGGAACGCCCGCGCGCCACCGCGGCGCGCGGGCCTTCCCACCGGGAGGCCGACACCGTGCCCTTCACGATGAGCAGCACCGAGCGCGAGCGCTTCCTGGCCGGCGTGCACGTCGGCGTCCTCGCCGTGGACGGCTCCGGGCCCGCCGCGGCGCCGCTGGCCGTCCCGATCTGGTACGCCTACCGCCCCGGCGGCCTGGTCACCGTGCTGACCGGGCGGGACTCCGTCAAGGCCGGGCGGATCCGGGCGGCCGGCCGCTTCACGCTCTGCGTGCAGCAGGAGCAGCCGCCCTGCCGGTACGTGAGCGTGGCGGGCCCGGTGGTCGCGATCGAGGACCGGATCGATCCGGCCGAGCGCGCCGCGCTGGCCCACCGCTACCTGCCGCCCGCCACCGCCCTGTCCTACCTGGCCGCTACCGCCGAGCAGCTGGTGGCCGACATAGCCGTCCGGATGCGGCCCGAGCGGTGGCTGGGCGCCGACTTCAGCTCGATCGCCGAACGGCTCTAGGAGCCGATCCGGCCGCCGGCCGACGGCTCCCCCACTCCGGTTGCCCCGCCCCCGGCCGTGGCATACGGTCGAATTGATCTCTCCTTCAGCCCCCACCCGCCGAGGCTTCGGCGGGGCGCGAGCCCGCCGTCGCCCGGAGCCCGGAAGTGGAGAGGAGTCCGGCCATGGCCGACACATGGATGCCAGGCGCCATCAGAGCGGATCTCGGCGACCACGCCCCGTACGACCCGGGGTTTCCGGCGAAGGCGATCGCGCACATCACCGCGGACACGGACAAGGCCACCGCCGCGCACCCCATCGATCTGGTGCCGTTCGCCAACCTCAAGAGCTTCTTCACCGCGGACGGCAGGGAGAAGGCACCGCACATCCTGTGGGACCCCTTCACCGGGGCGTTCGCCCAGTTCTTCCCCGCCGACTCCCGGAGCAAGGCCGTCAAGGACCTTGACGGCGGCACCCGCACCAACCGCGCCGGCAAGGTGGTGATCCAGGTCGAGGCGCTCTTCTTCCCCTTCTGCCGCCTCGACGGGAAGGTGTTCGCCAAGCTGACCGACACGCCCTGCAAGGGCTGGGACAAGCTCCACGCGTGGATCCGGTCCTGGGGCGTACCGGACACCTGGCCGATGGGCCGCCCGACCGACTTCACCCCGCATCGCAGCGAGAGCGTCTGGGAGACCGAGGGCGGCTGGTACGCCCACGCCCACGTACCCGAGAACGACCATGTCGATCCCGGGTCGTGGCCGCCGTTCGGCTCCCGCCGAGGAACCGACTGAGGAACCGCCCGGGGAGGGTCAGCCGTCGGCCTGCTGGCCGCGCTGGACGCGCTTGACCCGCTCGGCCTGGAGGTCGGCGAACTGCTTCAGGAACTTGTGGTCGCGCTCGTCCTCGTCGACCTCGATCAGGGCCACCACGGCACCGACCCGCATCATCAGGGTCGTGCTCAGGACCTTGTCCGTCCCCTCGCTCGCATCCTCCTCCTTCTCGAAGGCCTGCGACTGCTCGGCGGCCACCTTGAGGCCGACCTGGCGCGCCTCCTTCTCGTCCTCCGTGAACGAGGACACCATCGCCTCGAAGACGGGCCCGGCGTTCTCCGCCTTGTCGAAGGTCAGCAGGGTGATCCGGGCGTCGTTGGAGGTCTTCGTCTCCGACTTGTACCGGACGGTGCCGCCCAGCTGGAGACCGAGGCAGTCGGCCTTCAGCTTCTTCCGGCAGTTGTTCGACGCCTCGGACTGCGGGATGGCCATCGGCGGCTTCGCTCCGGAGGAGCGCTTCCAGCCCGAGGGGAGATTCGTCTCGCTCACCAACGCGCTGCGAACCTGGTCCGGCTCCGACAGGACCACCTTGGCCTGGAACGCCGACCCCGCGCCGCCGCCGTCGGATCCGCAGGCGGCCGTGCCCAGCGCGAGCGCGGCGATCGTCCCCGCCAGTGCGAGATTCCGCCCGTACCGCTTCGATCCGTCCATGGTGTTGCCCCCGTTTCGTACTTCACCTGAAGATCAGCAGCGGACATCAAACCACATGATCATCGGATATTTCCGACTGGCCACCGCCGCCCCCACCGCCCCTTGGAACACCGGCTCGCCGATGGTGGTTGAGCACATGGGAACGGCTACCGTTCCCGCTGAGCACCGACCGTTGTCACCGACTCCTCCTCCGAAGGGGACCACCCGTGAGCCTGTACGACATCCCGCTGCGCACGCTGTCCGGCGAGGCCGCCTCGCTGGCCGACTACAAGGGCAAGGCGCTGCTGATCGTCAACGTCGCCTCCAAGTGCGGCCTGACCCCGCAGTACGCGGGCCTGGAGCGGCTCCAGGAGCGCTACGCCGAGCGCGGGTTCACCGTGCTGGGCTTCCCCTCGAACCAGTTCGCCGGGCAGGAGCCGGGCAGCGCCGAGGAGATCCAGACCTTCTGCTCCACCACCTACGGCGTGACCTTCCCGCTGTTCGAGAAGACCGACGTGAACGGCGACGACCGGCACCCGCTGTACGCCGCGCTGACCCGTACCGCCGACGCCGAGGGCCAGGCCGGGGACATCAGCTGGAACTTCGAGAAGTTCCTGGTCTCGCCGGACGGCACCGTGGTGGCCCGGATCCGTCCGCGCACCGAGCCGGAGGCGGACGAGGTCATCGCGGCGATCGAGGCCGTGCTGCCCGCCTGACCGCGCCCCGACGGTGGGGGTCCGGGGTGCCCGCCACCCCGGACCCCCGCCGGCTTTCTAGAGCAACAGCCGCGTGCCGGGCGGGAGTTCGCCGTCCCGGGCGGCGTCGCGCAGATGCGCCAGCAGGGTCGCGTGCAGGGCCTCCGCCGCCCGGGTCGGCGGCACCTCGTGGCCGTGCGCGACGGCGATGGTGCGCCCCAGGCCCGGCCCGGCGAACGGGGTCACGGTGAGCCCGGAGCGGGCCGCCACCATGCCGGGCAGCACCGCCGGCCCGAGCCCGGCCCGGACGAAGCCCAGCACCGCGTCCATCTCGCCGCCCTCCACCGCGAACTCCGGCTCGAACCCGGCCGCCCGGCAGGCCGCCAGGGTCGCCTCCCGCAGGTCGTAGCCCTCCCGGAACATCACCAGCGGCCGCCCGCGCAGCTCGGTCACCCGGACCTTGCGACGGGCCCGCCCCTCGGCCGAAGCGGCGACCAACACCAGTTCCTCGTGCAGCAGTTCGGTGACCGCCAGGGCCGGTACGGCCTCCCCGCTCGGCGGGGTGATGACCAGCGCGAGGTCCAGCTCGCCCGCCGCCAGCGAGCGCACCAGATCGCGCGAGCCGCCCTCGCGGACCACCAGCGCCACCCCCGGATAGCGGTCCCGGAAGACCCGCAGCACGTCCGGCACCAGGCTGGTGCACAGACTCGGCGGCGCGCCCAGCCGGACCCGGCCGCGGCGCAGCTGAACGGTCTCCTGGACGGCCAGCCGGGCGCTCTCGGTGTCGGCGATGATCCGCCGGGCGAGCGGCAGCAGGGCGTCCCCGGCGTCGGTGAGGGCGATGTTGCCGCGCGTGCGGTGGAACAGCTCGGCACCCAACTCCCGCTCCAGCGAACGGATCTGCTGCGAGAGGGAGGGCTGGGCGACGTGCGCCGCCTCGGCCGCGCGGGTGAAGTGCCGGGTCTCGGCGACGGCCAGGAAGTAGCGGAGTTGCTGGAGCTGCACCCGGCCAGGATAGGCCGCGCCGCCGGTCCGCCGCGATAGGTCCCGGCTATCGTCACCAGCCGCATCATGTCTTGGACGCACCGTCGCCGCCGTCCCTACCGTGGTTGCCATGACAACCGCGACCCGGACGGCCCGGCAGCCGTCCACCCTGGCGACCCTGTGGCGGTCGACCGTCGGCAAGAAGGCGGTCATGGCCGTCAGCGGACTGGTCATGCTGCTGTACCTGGTCGCCCACATGCTCGGCAACCTCAAGGTCTTCTTCGGCCCGGACGACATCAACGGCTACGCGGCCTGGCTGCGCACCCTCGGGCAACCGTTCCTGGGCCACGAGTGGTTCCTCTGGATCGCCCGGGTGGGCCTGCTCGCCGCCGTCCTGCTGCACGGCGTGGCCGCGTACCAGCTGAGCCGGCGCGACCTCGCCGCCCGGCCGAGCAAGTACGCCCACCAGCGGCGCCGGGCGAGCTACGCGACCCGGACGATGCGCTGGGGCGGGGTGATCCTGGCGCTGTTCATCGTCTGGCACATCCTCGACCTGACCACGCTGACCGTGAACCCCAACGCCGAGCACGGCCGCCCGTACCAGAACATCGTGGCCTCCTTCGGCACCTGGTACGGCTGCGCGATCTACATCGTCGCGATGCTCGCCGTCGGCCTGCACATCCGGCACGGCTTCTGGAGCGCCGCGCAGACCCTGGGCGCCAACAACGCCCGCCGCGACCGCGCGCTGAAGCTCACCGCCGACGGCCTGGCGCTGGTGCTGACCGTGGGCTTCCTGTCCGTCCCCGTGGCCGTGATGACCGGAGTGGTGAAGTGAGCACCTACGCCTCGTACACCGTCGGCGAGCCCGTCGCCGACACCCGGGCCCCCGGCGGGCCGATCGAACAGCGCTGGGACCAGCGGCGGTTCGAGGCCAAGCTGGTCAACCCCGCCAACCGGCGCAAGCACACCGTGATCGTGGTCGGCACCGGCCTGGCCGGCGGCGCGGCCGGCGCCACCCTCGCCGAACAGGGCTACCACGTGGTCCAGTTCTGCTTCCAGGACTCCCCCAGGCGGGCCCACTCGATCGCCGCCCAGGGCGGCATCAACGCGGCCAAGAACTACCGCAACGACGGCGACTCGGTCCGCCGGCTGTTCTACGACACCGTCAAGGGCGGCGACTTCCGCGCCCGCGAGTCCAACGTGCACCGGCTGGCCCAGGTCTCGGTGGAGATCATCGACCAGTGCGTGGCCCAGGGCGTGCCGTTCGCCCGCGAGTACGGCGGGCTGCTGGACACCCGCTCGTTCGGCGGGGTGCAGGTCTCCCGGACCTTCTACGCCCGCGGCCAGACCGGCCAGCAGCTGCTGCTCGGGGCCTACCAGGCGCTGTCCCGGCAGATCGCCGCCGGGAACGTCGAGTTGCACGCCCGCACCGAGATGCTCGACCTGCTGGTGATCGACGGCCGGGCCCGCGGGATCGTCGCCCGCGACCTGGTCACCGGCGAGGTCTCGACGTACACCGCGGACGCCGTGGTGCTGGCCAGCGGCGGCTACGGCAACGTCTTCTACCTCTCCACCAACGCCAAGAACTCCAACGCCACGGCCGTCTGGCGGGCGCACCGGCGCGGCGCCTACTTCGCCAACCCGTGCTTCACCCAGATCCACCCGACCTGCATCCCGCGCTCCGGCGACCACCAGTCCAAGCTCACCCTGATGAGCGAGTCGCTGCGCAACGACGGCCGGATCTGGGTGCCCAAGGCCGAGGGCGACACCCGGCCGCCGGCCGAGATCCCGGAGCACGAGCGGGACTACTACCTGGAGCGGATCTACCCGTCGTTCGGCAACCTGGTGCCGCGCGACATCGCCTCCCGGGCCGCCAAGAACGTCTGCGACGAGGGCCGCGGCGTCGGCCCCGGCGGGCAGGGCGTCTACCTGGACTTCGCCGACGCCATCCGCCGGCTCGGCCGGGACGCCGTCGAGGCCAGGTACGGCAACCTGTTCGAGATGTACGAACGGATCACCGCCGAGGACCCGTACCGGGTGCCGATGCGGATCTACCCCGCGATCCACTACACGATGGGCGGGCTCTGGGTCGACTACGACCTGCAGACCACCCTGCCCGGGCTGTTCGCGATCGGCGAGGCCAACTTCTCCGACCACGGCGCCAACCGGCTCGGCGCCAGCGCGCTGATGCAGGGCCTGGCCGACGGCTACTTCGTGCTGCCACCGGTGCTCAACGACTACCTGGCCCGCGAGCGGCTGCCCGCCGTCCCGGCCGACCACGCCGAGATCGCCGAGGTCGAGGCCGAGGTCACCGACCGGCTGAACCTCATCCTCGCGGTGGACGGCGACCGCACCCCCGACTCCTTCCACCGCGAGCTCGGCGAACTGCTCTGGGACGAGTGCGGGATGGCCCGCGACGAGGCCGGGCTGCGCCGCGCGCTGGCCCGGATCCCGGAGCTGCGCGAGGAGTTCTGGCGCCGGATCAAGGTGCCCGGCACCGGGCAGGAGCTCAACCAGTCGCTGGAGAAGGCCAACCGGCTGGTCGACTACTTCGAACTGGCCGAACTGATGTGCCTGGACGCGCTGCACCGCGCCGAGTCCTGCGGCGGCCACTTCCGCACCGAGAGCCAGACGCCCGACGGCGAGGCCGCCCGCCGGGACGAGACCTACTCCTACGCCGCCGCCTGGGAGTTCACCGGCACCGGAACGGCGCCCGTCCTGCACCGCGAGCACCTCGAATTCGAGCACGTCCACCCCACCCAGCGGAGCTACGCGTGAACCTCACCCTTCGGATCTGGCGCCAGGCGGGCCCCGACACGCCCGGCTCGATGACCACCTACCGGGTCGGCGGGATCAGCCCGGACATGTCCTTCCTGGAGATGCTCGACACCCTCAACGAGGAGCTGATCACCCGCGGCGACACGCCCGTCGCCTTCGACCACGACTGCCGCGAGGGCATCTGCGGCGCCTGCGGCATGGTCATCAACGGCCAGGCGCACGGCCCCGAGCGGACCACCACCTGCCAGCTGCACATGCGGCACTTCCGGGACGGCGACACCATCGACGTCGAGCCCTGGCGGGCGGCGGCCTTCCCGGTGGTCAAGGACCTGGTGGTGGACCGCTCCGCGTTCGACCGGATCATCGGCTCCGGCGGCTACATCACCGCCCCCACCGGCAGCGCGCCCGACGCGCACGCCACGCCCGTCCCCAAGGAGGCCGCCGACACCGCGTTCGAGCACGCCGAGTGCATCGGCTGCGGGGCCTGCGTCGCCGCCTGCCCGAACGGCTCGGCGATGCTGTTCACCTCCGCCAAGGTGGTCCACCTCAACGTGCTGCCGCAGGGCGCGCCGGAGCGCAAGTCCCGGGTGCGGAACATGGTGGCCGCGATGGACGCCGAGGGCTTCGGCGGCTGCACCAACACCGGCGAGTGCGCCACCGCCTGCCCCAAGGGCATCCCGCTGCCGAGCATCGCCGCGATGAACCGCGAGTTCCTGCGCGGTTCGCTCGGCTAGCCCGTGCCCGCTCGGCTAACTCGTGCCCGCTCGGCCGGCCCGTGCCGGGGCGCAGGACGCGGGCGGGCCCGACCGCCGACCGGTCGGGCCCGCCCCGGCACGGCCGGCGGCCTCCTGGAGCTCCTACTGGCTGCCGAAGGCCACCAGGTGGCCGTCCCTGGTCCCGATGTAGACCCGGCCGCCGTCAACCGCGGGGACGACGAACTTGGCCGCCGTGCCGATCGGGAAGGACCGGCGCAGGTGCAGGGTGCCGTTGACGGGCACCGCGTCGTAGACGCGGAGCTCGCCGCCGACGCCACCGGCCCCGGAGCCGGACCAGACCGCCCAGACCAGCGCGGAGTTGGGGTTGGTGCCGTTGGAGGTGACCACCGGGGATCCGGAGCCGTAGCCGAAGCCCTCGTTGCTGGTGCCCGCACTGGTCAGGGTCGGGACGCCGGCGCCGTTCAGCCCGAACTTCAGCGCGCGCATCGGGGAGCGGCCGTTGCCGGTGTCGGTGGCCACCGTGTAGACGTAGCCGCCGCCACCGCCGAAAACGGCGGGATGGCCCCAGACGCCCTCGAAGGGCCCGGCCATGCTCACCGGATTGTCCGTGCCGTTCGGGCCCTGGCCCATGCCGCCCAGGTTGTCCCGGTCCAGCAGGAAAACCCGGCCGTCCTTGCCCACCTCGACCAGCAGGTGCGGGTGCTCGGCACTGCCGAAGCCGTTCGGCAGGGCGACCGGGCCGCCCGAACCGAGGTCGGTGTCGTTGGTGTCCAAGGTCCGGTTGTCGGTCGGACTGAAGAAGTCCCTGGCGCTGAGGCTGCCGTCGCTGTTCACGCCGAGCCGGACCACCGACTCGCCGAGGTGGCCGGGCGGCCGGTTGCCGGGGCCGGGACTCGGCGAGGCGCCCGTGCCGGCGCCGTTGCCGGTGGTGAGGAAGATCCGGCCGGAGCCGTCCGAGACCAGCCCGCCGCCGCTGTGCCAGATGCCGGCCTCCTGGGTGTCCGAGCCGGCCTCGGCGGACCACAGGGTGAGCTTGCGGGTGCCGATGTTCACGCCGACCACCTGACCGACGTACGGGCCGCTGTCGCAGTAGGAGGCGAAGGCGGCGTACACCGCGCCGTTCATCAGCAACAGGCCGGGGCGCTGCGCGGCGGTGAAGGCGTTGAACGGGTGGCCGGGGCTGTTGGTCGGCGTGCCCTGGATGGTCACCGGCCAGCCCGCGCGCTCGGCGCCCGTGGAGGCGCTCAGCGCGTGGAGGTACCAGTGCGGGTGCTGGACGTCCGGCCCGTCGTCGACCTTGCTGGTGAGGTAGACGGTGTTGGACGACGGGTCGTACACCGGAGTGGAGGTGATCCCGGTGTACGAGGCCGGGTCGTTGCAGTGGACGGACGAGGTGGGCCAGGCCCGGCCGACCTGGCGGGTCCAGTTGGTCTTCCCGGTGACGTGGTCGATGCCGTAGACGTAGTTGTTCTCGGTCGCGACGACCACGTTCGTGCCGGTGACCAGCGGCTGGGCCAGCACCGCCCCGTTCACCGGGGTGGACCAGCGGCGCCCGAAGCCCGCGGCGGACACCTGGGCGGGCGACAGGTCCGGCTCGTTCGAGTCCCAGCCGGTGCGCTTGTTGTTGAACGAGACGGTGCTCTCGACGGCCTGCGCCGGCGTCGCGAACCCGAACAGCAGCAGGCCCGCCGCGGCCGCCGCTCCCGCCTTCAGCCGCAACAGCGCTCGCCCCCTCCTTCCTCTCCTGCCGCGCCGGTGTGTCGGTGAACTGAGTAGCGTCATGTGCTCCGCCCTGGTCTCCGGTGTGCCTGGACGTCGAGGTCCGGCCGGGGGCCCATTGTGAGGACAATCCATCGGATCCACGGGGATCTGCGGCGCGACGCGGCAGCGACGTGCTGCGACTGACTCCCAATGGACCGAAGCGGGGCGCGCGTGGTGCTCGTGCGCGCCCCGCTTCTTCGACGGTTCGTCAGGATCGGTGCTGACTCCGCGGATTTCGCGCTACCGTGGTCCCCGCTGAGGAGGGGTGCATATGCCCGAGGTTCAGTCCTGCTCCGCATGCAGCGGGTCCGGGGGGACCCAGAAGACCGAGGCCACGGTCGAACTGGACGAGGAAGGGAGCATGGTGCCGAAGATCCACGTCTTCTGGTCGCCATGCGGTCGGTGCCACGGAGCCGGGACGGTGGTCGTCGGATGAGGCTGGTCTTCGAATGCGTCGAGTGCGGCAGCCATTACCTGCCGCCGGAGGCGATGGTGTACCCCGACGGGCCGGCCTCGTCGATCTGGTGCACGCGCTGCCAGACGGCGAAGCGGGCGGCGGGGGTGCGCGAGGACCCACTGCTGGCCCGGGTCGCGCTCGCGGCCGCACCGGCCGCCGCCCGCGCGGC
>NZ_JBFBDO010000161.1:0-12146 GCF_040683335.1 Kitasatospora sp. NPDC093806 | reverse complement strand
GTCGCCCGGCGGCGGCACCAGGACCTTGGCCGGCGGCCCGGCCGGGGCGCCGGCCGGCGACTCCTCCGCCGCCACGGGCACGAGCACGGGTACTGATTCGGCGTCCACCCCGACCCCGGGCTCCGCGGCCGAGCCCGCCCCCGCTACCGCTCCCGGCGCGGCCAAGCGGCTGCGCACCGCCAAGAAGAAGGTGACGCTCCCCAAGGCCGTCAAGCCCTCGCTCGCCGAGAACGACGGCTGGCGCACCGCGCGGCTCTTCCCGGCCACCACCCTGAAGAGCGACCGCGAGCGCGAGGTGCGGGCCACCTCGGTCCTGCTGTCCGTGATGGCCCAGGTGCCGGAGTTCGGACGCCGGCTCACCGTGGCGTTCGGCGCCCCCGCCGGCCGTACGGAGACCTTCACCGAGGTCTCGCTCCCGCACGGCGACTCGCCGAAGCGTCCCGACGGGGTCATCCGGATCGAGCGCGCCGGACGCCTCTGGACCGCCCTCGTCGAGAGCAAGACCAACGGCAACCCGCTGAAGGCCGATCAGGTCCAGGACTACATGGACATCGCCGCCCGGCGCGGCTACGAGGCGGTCATCACCCTCTCCAACGACGTGGCCCTCGACGGCAGCCCGCTCGTCCCGGTCAAGGTCGACGGCCGGCGCAAGCACAAGGTGCTGCTCGGCCACCTCTCCTGGGCCGAGGTCGCCTACCAGGCGAAGATGCTGATCCGGCACGAGGGCGTGAGCAACCCCGCGCACGCCTGGCTGCTCCAGGAACTGCTGCACTACCTCCAGCACGACAACTCGGGCTGCCACGGCTTCCAGAACATGGGGCCGGCCTGGGTACCCGTCCGCAAGGGCATCGACGACGAGACGCTCACGCCCGGGGACGACCGTGCCACCCAGGTGGTGGAGAGCTGGGAGCGGCTCATCCGGCAGGTCTGCCTCCAGTTGGGCGGCGAGCTCGGCGTCAAGGTGCTGCCCGTTCAGCGCACCCGGCGCGGCGAGGACGCCCGGGCCCGACGGGCCGCGCTGGCCGACCGGCTCTGCACCGACGGCCGGCTCGACGCCGAACTCAGGATCGAGGACGCGATCGGCACCATCGCCATCACGGCCGACCTGCGGGTGGGCAAGCTGCGGACCTCCGCCGAGATCCCGGCCCCCGAGCAGGGCTACCCGCTCAGCTGGGTCAAGCGGCTCGTCCGCCAGCTCGCCGAGGCGCCGGCGGACCTGCACGTCGAGACGCTCACGGACGGCACCGCGGTCGGCCCCCGGGGCACCCTGGAGAAGCTGCGGCCCGAACCCGGCGACCTGCTGCCCAAGGACGCCTCGCGGATCACCGGCTTCCGGCTCTCGCTGTCGAAGAGCATGGGGAGCACCCGCGGCAACGCGGAGAGCGGATTCATCCGGAGCGTCGACGCCGCCGTCGAGCGGTTCCACTCGGGGGTCCTGGTGCACCTGGACCAGCGGACGGGGCGGCGCGCGTAGCGGGAACGGGAAGGCGGGGGCCGGGGCGACACGATCGCCCCGGCCCCCGTCGGCATTTCTGCGGTGAAGGGGCCGGGGTGCGGGGGCCGGGCCGAGGTGGCCGGGGTGCGCCATCGGGGTGGCGTGGTGGGGGTCATATCGGATGTACGGGAACCGAGGGGGGTGGGGGGACGACTGGTGGGGCGTGAGTGGGATGTCGCCGGGTAGCCGGCCGTTGAGTGTGCTGGGCGGGTTCGCCCTGCTGTTGGTTGTGGTGTTCGTCGTGGCCTTCGTGGTGGGGCGCGGGGCCGGACCGGTGACGCCGGGGTTGACGCCCGGCGGGGGTGGCGGCGGCAAGCCCGGGATGGGGCATGACATGGGAGCGGGCCGGTGACGTCCGTGACGGAGAGTGCCGAGAGCGCGGGCGGCCCGGAGGCCGCCGCGCTGGTGAGCACCGATCTGGCGGTCGGCGGGATGACCTGCGCGGCCTGCGTCAGCCGGGTGGAGAAACGGCTGGCGAAGATCGAGGGCGTGACCGCCGGCGTCAACCTGGCCACCGGCCGGGCGCGGGTGCTGCACCCCGCTGATGTGGGCCTCCCGGATCTGGTGGCCGCCGTCGAACGAGCCGGGTACACCGCCGAGTTGGCGCCGGACGGACTGTCGAGCGGCCCCGCGGAGGAGGACGCCCGAGAACGGTGGCGGCTGCTGGTGACGGCGCTGCTGACGGTGCCGGTGCTGGTCATCTCGATGGTGCCGTCGTTGCAGTTCCCGGCCTGGCAGTGGGTCTGCTTCGGCATGTCGGTGCCGGTGGTGACCTGGGGGTCCGCCGGGTTCCACCAGCGGGCCTGGCAGGGCCTGCGGCACGCGGCGGCGACCATGGACTCGCTGGTGAGCCTGGGCGTGGTGGCGGCGTTCGGCTGGTCCACGTACGCGCTGGTGTTCGGCGGGGCGGGCGAGGTCGGCATGCGGATGCCGTTCTCGCTGACCGCGGACGGCGGCGGCGCCGCGCACGTCTACCTGGAGGCGGCCGTCGGGGTGCCGCTGTTCGTGCTGGCCGGGCGGCTGCTGGAGGGCCGGGTGCGGCGGCGCACCGGTTCCGCGCTGCGGGCGCTGGCCGAACTGGGCGCGAAGGAGGTGTGCGTCCGCGATCCGCAGACCGGCGAGGAACGCCTGCTGCCGATCGAACAGCTGCTCCCCGGACAGGAGTTCGTGGTCCGGCCGGGTGACCGGGTGGCCACCGACGGGGTGGTGGTCGAGGGCGGTTCGGCGCTCGACCTGAGCCTGCTGACCGGCGAGTCGGTGCCGGTCGAGGTCGGCCCGGGCGACCGGGTCGCGGGCGCCACGGTGAACGTCGGCGGCGCCCTGGTGGTGCGGGCGACCGCCGTCGGCGCGGACACCCAACTGGCCAGGATCACCGCACTGGTGGCGGACGCCCAGGCCGGCAAGGCGCGGGCGCAGCGGCTGGCGGACACCGTCGCCGGGGTCTTCGTGCCGTGCGTGCTGACGGTCACGGTGTGCGTGCTCGGCTTCTGGCTGGGCGCGGGCGCGGACCCGCAGGCCGCGGTCACGGCGGCGGTCGCCGTCCTGGTGGTGGCCTGCCCGTGCGCACTGGGCCTGGCCACGCCGACCGCGCTGATGGCGGCCACCGGGCGGGGCGCCGAGCTGGGCGTGCTGGTGCGCGGCCCGGAGGCGTTGGAGAGCCTGCGCCGGGTGGACACCGTGGTGCTGGACAAGACGGGCACCCTGACCACCGGCCGGATGGAGCTCGCCGCAGTGACCGTGGCCTCCGGCACGGGGGTCGACGAGGATTCGGTGCTGCGGTTCGCGGGAGCCGTCGAGCATCGTTCGGAGCACCCGATCGGGCGGGCTGTCGTGGGGGCGGCCCGAGCCCGGGGCGGCTCCGAACCGCTCCCGGCGGTGGCGGAGTTCACGGCCACCGCCGGGGTCGGGGTGGCCGGTGAGGTCGAGGGCCGACGGGTGCGGGTGGTCCGCCCCGACCAGGCCGACGACACCCACGGACCACTGCCGGACGAGCTGACGCAGGCGCTCGCCGAGGCCTCGGCGGCGGGCCGCACGCCCGTCGTGGTGGAGCTGGACGGGCGGCCGGTGGCCGTCCTGGCGGTCGGCGACACGCTGCGCTCGGGCAGTTGGCGGGCGCTCCACCGGCTGCGCGGGATGGGCCTGGAGCCGGTGCTGCTGACCGGCGACGGGCCGGGCGCGGCCCGCGCCGTGGCGGCTGAACTCGGCATCGAGCGGGTGCACTTCTCGGCCTCGCCGGAGCGCAAGGCGGAGGTGGTGACCGAACTGAAGGCCGCCGGTCGGACCGTCGCGGTGGTCGGCGACGGCGTCAACGACGCGGTCGCGCTGGCCTCGGCGGACCTCGGCGTGGCCCTCGCCTCGGGCAGTGACGCGGCGATCGGCGCGGCCGGGCTGACGCTGGTGCGCGGGGACATCGAGGCGGTGGTGGACGCCGTCCGGCTGGCCCGGCGCACGCTCGGGACGATCCGGGTGAACCTGCTGTGGGCCTTCGGCTACAACGTGGTGCTGATCCCGCTGGCGGCGGTCGGGCTGCTGAACCCGATGCTGGCGGCGGTGGCGATGTCGCTGAGCTCGCTGCTGGTGGTCGGCAACAGTCTGCGACTGCGGACCTGGCGCCCCGGGCGGGGTGCCTCGGACGGGCGCGAGGGCGGCGGCGAGGGCGGCGGCGAAGGCGGCGGCGAAGGCGGTCGCGGCAGTGGCGGTCGCAGCAGTGGCCGCAACGGCGGTTCGACGGGCGCGCGGCGGCCGGCCCGGGCGCGGCGTTCGGCGGGTGCGGCGTGGTGAGCGGGCGGCTTCTCAGGGGTCTCACGGGCTCGGGTGGGCGGACGAGCTCGCGCGGGCAGACGGTCGAGCGGCTGAAGGTGGTCGGCCCGCCGGTGGCGGCGGCCGCGGTGGCGCTCGCGCTGCTCTCCGGGTGGACGGCGGTCGGCGGGGCCGGCACCGCGCGCCCGGTGGAGGCCGGACCGGGCTGGCTGCTGCTGCCCACGGCGGGCGGCGCGACGGCCACCGCCGCCTTCTTCACGGTCCGCAACCCCGGTGACATCCCGGACGAACTCACCGGCGCCAGCTGGGAGTTCGGCGGCAAGTTGACCCTGAAGCGGCATCTGCACCAGGGCGCCGCCGGCCGCTGGGAGGCGGTCGCGGCACTGCCGGTTCCGGAACGCGGCGAACTGAAGATGACGCCGGAGGATTCCGACCTGATGATCACCAATCCGCCCCCGCTGAAGGCCGGACAGTGGGTGGAGTTCACGCTCAGCTTCCGCAACAGCCCGGACCTGCGGGTCAAGGCGGAGGTGCTCCCGCCCGGCGCACGGCGCGGCGGCGGCTGAGCCGCCCCGCCCGTCCGGGCCCCATGGACCCGGTGGCTGGACCGTCCACTTCGAGGGGCGACGGTCCGACCACCGGCCGGGCCGGTCCTCGCAACTCCCGTCGATCCCCCGTCAGACGGGACGCCGAGGACCGGCCCATCGGCCCCCTGCCCGGTGCGCCGGCCACTGCTCGGCCGACGCCACGGGCCGGCGCCGGCCGACGAGGCCGGAGCGGTTCCCGGTGTGTCGATGGGGCACACCGGCCCCGCTCCGGCCTCTCTGTTTCCCTCACCCGATCGACCACGATCGGCGACGAGCAACCGCACCCCAGGGGTCGGCTTCGGACTTCCGTCGTCCTGCGGCGGCGGAGCGGCGGGGCGGCGCAGAATATGTTGACCGGTCTACTGAAAACGTGCGCTGGGGCGGCGATTTTATACCGACCGGTCTACTGATTTCGGCTCAAATATGCAGACCGGTCCACTTATTTGATGCGGAATAGGCAGACCGGTCTACAGATTTGCCGTCCCGGATCCGCCGGCCCCGTTCGGCAGGCGGAGAGCGGGCCGGAGGCGGGCACCCCCGGCCGCCACGCCCGGCGACGTGCTCCCACCCCGTCGGCCGCCCCGTCCCCCCACGCAAGCCCTATGCCGACGGCGCGCCCGGCCGTACCGGCGGGTCGAGGACGTCCGCCACCGGCCGGCGCGGGGTGGCGGCGCCGGGCGGGCCGTAGCCGACCCGCAGCACCAGGTGGATGTGCCCGGGCCCGTCGGCGGGGTCGCGCAGGCGCCAGCGGAGGTCGGGCCACTCGACGGCCTGGTGCCACACCGTCAGCCGCAGCCCGCGCGCGGTGGCCAGCAGCCAGACCCGCTCCAGCGCCTGCCCGGTGCGCAGCCAGTCCGCCGGCTCGTCCCCGGCGGTACCGAGCGTGCAGAGCTGGGGCAGCGCTTCGAAGCGCCGGGACGGCCGCACCGGCCCCTCGTGCTGCGGCGGCCGGCCGGCGAACTCGCGCATCGGCACCCGGGCGTCGTGGTCCTGCGCGCCGAGCACGGCGTACGGAAGGCCGTCGCCGGTACCCGGGCCGCCGACGCCGCCGCCGACACCGGCGTCCGGACGGAGCCAGGAGCGGGTCTCGGCCTGCCGGGCCGGGTCGTGGGCGGTCCGGTCCTCGGCCTCGGCGGTGACCTCCAGCACCCGGCGCACCCCGTCCTCCTCCAGGACGGCGAGCGCCACGCCCTCGTCCCGGGCGGCGGCGATCAGCTCCGCGACCACCGCCTCGGGCACGTCCCGGTTGGCGAACGGCTCGCGGCTGGAGTGCCGTCGGGTGATCGCGGCGTAGAGCTCCCGTCCGAACGGAGCCGCACCAAGAGCCGGCCCG
Source organism: Kitasatospora sp. NPDC093806 (assembly GCF_040683335.1). Classification (NCBI taxonomy): domain Bacteria; kingdom Bacillati; phylum Actinomycetota; class Actinomycetes; order Kitasatosporales; family Streptomycetaceae; genus Kitasatospora; species Kitasatospora sp. NPDC093806. The sequence goes on along the minus strand of NZ_JBFBDO010000161.1, from coordinate 5,971 downwards.
GAGAGGTCGAGGACGGCGAGCAGCCACGGGTTGGCCGGGTCCGGCAGCAGCCGGACGGAGGCCGCGCGGCCCAGCCGGGCGGCGGCGACCCGGAGGTTGAACAGGGCCGCCCCGGCCGCGATGTGCAGCCCGGAGCCGTCGGCGTCGGCGAGCGGGACGGCGCGGTCCGGGTCGGCGTGCACCTCGACGCCGCCGCCGTCCGGGGTGGGGCGGAAGCGCCACGGCTGGCTGTTGTGCAGCGAGGGCGCCGCGCCGCCGGCCTCGGCGAGCAGCCGCAGGTCGACCGGAGTGAGGGCTGAACGAATCATGGTGATCCTCTCCTTGCCTCGATGCCCCGGGGCCGGCCGGACCCACCACGCGAGCGGGTGGACGGACCGGCCGATACGGCGGGGTACGGCTGCGGCTCCTGCCATCTCCGAGCCTCCGCCGCTCCGGGGGTGGGCGACAGGGTCCAACGGCCCCGATTCCCACGGACCTCGGTCAGGTGGGGGACGGTGGACACCCGGCCGCCCCCACCGGATCAGTCGTGCGGGACCACCGCCACCGGCGCGTGGGCGTGGTGCAGGACGGCGTGCGCGACCCGGCCGAGCCGCAGCCCGAGCTCGTGCGGGCGGCGCCGACGGCCGACGACCACGAGTTCGGCGCCGACGGAGTCCTCGACCAGGGTGCGGGCGGCGCCGAGCCGGACCTGTTCGACGACCTCGGTCTCCGGGTGCCGCTCGCGGTACCCGGCGAGGGCGGCGGCCAGCGCCTTCTCCTCCGCCGTCTGGAGCTGGGCCATCTCGACGCCGGACGGCAGGAAGCCGACCACCGCGAAGGCCGGCGGCAGGTCCCAGCCGTGCACCGCGCGGACCCGGGCGCCGCGCAGGGCGGCCTCGTGGAAGGCGAAGTCGAGCACCGCGTGGCTGGGCGCGGCCACGTCCACCCCGACCACGACCTCGGGGACGGCCACCCCCTCCTCCTCATCGGCCTCCGCCCGGTCCGCCTCCGCCCGGTCGGCCTCGGCGCGCCGTGCGGCGGCCGGGCGCGCGGGCCGGACCAGCACCAGCGGCACGGTCGAACGGGCGGCGACCGCCATTCCCACCGAGCCGACCAGCAGCCCGGCGAACCCGCCCAGCCCGCGCGAGCCGAGCACGAGCAGCCCGGTGTCCTCGGCGGCGGCCACCAGCCCGTCCACGGCCGCGTCGAGCACCACGTCGGTATCGACGGCGACGCCGGGGTGGCGTTCCCGCACCTCCCGCGCAGTCGCGGCCAGCATCCGCTGACCGGCCGCCGGCAGGTTCTCCGGGTCGGCGAACGCGGCCCGGCCGTCGGTGAGCCACGGCCAGGCGTGCAGCAGGCGCAGCGGGGCGCCGCGCCGCAGGGCCTCCTCGGCGGCCCAGTGGGCGGCGGCGGTGCTCTCGGGCGAACCGTCGACTCCGACCAGGACTGCTGGCGTCATGGAACTTCCTTCCGCTACGGGTCCGCGGTGGGCGGGCACTCGGCCGACGGCCGGCCGGCTGTCGGCTCGGGACCGCCCGGCACGCCCTGACGCGCCGTCGGCCTCCCTCCCCACCCTGGTCGGCGGGCCGGGCGGCGGACCAGAGGCCGCAGGGCCCTCGCGAAAGGGTCGAAAGTCCCGCCTCGCTTCCGGACCACCCCTCGGCGCCCCCGCGCGCACCGCCCGGCGCGTCCATGACCGACCCCGGCGTTCCCCGCGCACCCCACCGGGCACTAACGTGAATCCGACAATCCGCCAGGTCCGAGGACCGGGGGCGGCCCCGGACCAGCAGGACAAAGCAACGAGGAGGACGCCGGTGGGCGGCGCGGAGGGTACGCGGACGGGCACCGGCGGAGACCAGGGCGGACGGCCGGACGGCACCCCGCCCCCCGGCTGCCCCGCCCACACCGGAGCCACCCCCGCCGAGGCCACCAAGGCCGCCCAGGCCACCCAGGCCGCCCCGGCCGAGCCGTCCGCCGAGGGCCGGGCCCCCGGCGGCGCGCGGATGCCGCAGCTGCGCCTGGACGAACTGCTGGAGGAGCTCCAGTGGCGGATCGACGCCGCGCGCGGCACCCGGGACCGGGTGCACAGCCTGCTGGAGGCGGTGCTCGCGGTCGGCCGCGAGCTGGACCTCTCCCAGGCCCTGCACCGCATCGTCGAGGCCGCCGCCGACCTGGTGGACGCCCGCTACGGGGCGCTCGGCGTGATCGGCGCGGACGGGCACACGCTCTCGCAGTTCCTGACGGTCGGCCTGACGCCCGAGGAGATCGAGCCGATCGGCCCGCCGCCGACCGGCCGCGGCATCCTCGGCGAGCTGATCCGCCACCCGCAGCCGCTGCGCTGCCCGGTGCTCGCCGAGCACCCGGCCTCGGTGGGCTTCCCGGCCAACCACCCGCCGATGCACACCTTCCTCGGGGTGCCGGTGCGGGTGCGCGGCGAGGTGTTCGGCAACCTGTACCTGACCGACAAGCGCGGCGGCCTGGACTTCGACGCCGACGACGAGGCGGTCATCTCGACGCTCGCGGTCGCCGCCGGGGTGGCCATCGACAACGCCCGCCTGTACGAGGAGGCGCAGCGCCAGCAGCGGTGGCTGCGGGCGAGTGCCGAGATCACCCGCAGCCTGCTGTCCGGCGCGCCCCGGCTGGAGGTCGTGGAGCTGATCGCGCGCCGGGCCCGGGAGATCGCCGGTGCCGAACTGGCCGATGTGTCGGTGGCGTTGGCCGAGCCCGGCCGACGGGCGGCGGAACTGACCGTCGAGGTGGCGCTCGGCGGCCGGGCGGAGGCGCGGCTCGGGGTGACCGTGCCGGTGGACGGCACGCTGTCCGGCGCCGCGTACGCCGCCGGTTCGCCGGCCACCAGCGACGAGCTGGAGCACGACGCGCGGTTCCCGGCCGGGCCGGCCGGCCGGTTCGCCGGGCTCGGGCCGGCCGTCGCGGTGCCGCTGGGCACCGGCGGGGAGTTCGGGCGCGGCGTGCTGCTGCTGGCGCGCAAGAGCGGACAGCCGCCGTTCACGGCCGAGGAGACCGGCCCGCTGCTGGGCTTCGCCGACCAGGCCGCGCTCGCCCTCGAACTGGCCGAACGGCGCCGGGACGCCGAGCAGTTGACGCTGCTGGAGGACCGCGACCGGATCGCCCGGGACCTGCACGACCTGGCCATCCAGCGCCTGTTCGCCACCGGTATGACGCTGCAGAGCGCGGGCCGGCTGATCGAGAGCCCGAGCGCGGCCGACCGGGTCAGCCGGGCGGTCGCCGACCTGGACGAGACCATCAAGATCATCCGCTCGACCATCTTCGGCCTGCGCGCCCACAGCGAGCCCGACCGGGGCCTGCGCGCCCGCGCCACCCGCGCCGTCGGCGAGGCCCAGGCGACGCTCGGGTTCGCGCCGCGGCTCAGCATGGAGGGCCTGCTCGACACCGACGTGCCGCAGGAACTGGCCGAGCACGTCATGGCCGTCCTCGGCGAGGCACTCAGCAACGCCGCCCGGCACGCCCGCGCGAGCCGGGTCGAGGTCGCGCTGCGGGCGGGCGGCGGGAAGGTCGCGCTCACCGTCACCGACGACGGGGTGGGCGTCCCGGCGACCGGACGGCGCAGCGGTCTGCGCAACCTCGCGGAGCGCGCCGAGCGGGCGGGCGGCAGCTTCGAGCTGCTCGCGGCGGACGGCGGCGGCACCCGGCTGGTCTGGGAGGCTCCGCTGGGGGTGTGATCGCCCCGGGGGCGCGACGGCGGGTCAGTGCGCCTCGACGGTCAGACGGCGGCCGACGACCAGCTCGGGGCCGATCCGGATCTCCACCAGACCGGTGTCCGGGCGGTCCGGACCGTCCACCGTGCGGAGTTCCGCGCGGCCCAGGACGGTGACGCACCACCCGGTGCCGTCCGCGCCGTCCACCTCGTCGGCCTCGAACGCGATCACCGCGCCGTCCACCGCCCGGGCCAGCTCCGACCCGGCCGCCGCCGACAGCAGCACGCCGCCGTCCCGGTCCAGCCGGAACCGGACCGGCAGGACGGCCGGCAGGGCGCCCACCGTGTAGATCACGCGGCCCACCCCGGTACCGCCCAGCAGCTCCAGCGCCCTGGCCTCGTCGAGTGCGCGGACGCCGAGGGGCAGCCCGCCGGGCTGCGGCCGGAACAGCGGTTCGACCTGCACGGACGCGGCTTCGGACGCGGCTTCGGGATCGGCGTTCATACCTGTGATCGTCACTCGGCGGACGGGGGCGGGACGAGGGCCGATGGTCCCGCCGAGGGTCCCGTCCGGTCCACCGTCGTAAGCCCCGGCCACAAGGGCAGCACTGCCCCGCGCGCGGAACGGGCCGGGCCCCGGACGCGCTGTCCGGGGCCCGGCCCTACCGGGTTCGCGCGCTGCGGGTTCAGGCCCGCGAGCTGCCGCCGCCGAGCATGCGCGAGTGGTGGTGGGTCGACTGCGCGGCGGCCGACTGGCGCAGCTCGGTCGCGATCAGGGCGGCCTGTACGCGCCGCTCCACGCCCAGCTTGGCGAGCAGGCGGGAGACGTGGTTCTTGACCGTCTTCTCGGCCAGGTAGAGGCGCTCGCCGATCTGACGGTTAGTCAATCCTTCGCCGATCAGCGCGAGCACCTCCTGCTCGCGCGTGGTCAACTCCGGCCCGTTGCTGGACGGTTGCTCGGGTTCGGCCTCGCTGCGCAGCCGGTTGAGCAGGCGGGTCGCGGCGCCCGGGTCGAGCATCGAGCGGCCGGAGGCGACGGTCCGGACGGCGGCCACCAGGTCGGTGCCGCTGATCTGCTTCAGCACGTAGCCGGACGCCCCGGCCATCACGGCGTCCAGCAGCGCCTCCTCGTCGTCGAAGGAGGTGAGCATCAGGCAGGCCAGGTCCGGCATCCGGGAGCGCAGTTCGCGGCAGACGGCCACGCCGTCCCCGTCGCCGAGGCGGACGTCCAGCACGGCGACGTCGGGGCGCAGCGCGGGGACCCGCACCAAGGCCTGCTCGGCGGTGGCGGCTTCGCCCACCACCTCCAGGTCCGGCTCGCCGTCCAGCAGATCGTGCACCCCGCGACGCACCACCTCGTGGTCGTCCAGCAGGAACACCCTGACCGGTGCCGGCGTCTCGGTACCGGCCGTCTCGCTCGCCATGTCGTGGCTCCACCTTCTGCAAATCCGGCACACCGCACGCCGGGCCGATCGCATCATCCCCCATCGCCCCGCCCCACCCCAGGGCCGAACGACCCCATTCCGGGGAGGCGGGGGGACGAAGGTCCCGGGGCACCTCGGTGCGGCCGGGACGAGCACGGGCCGCCCCCGCGCGAACCTTCTTCCGCTCTTGCTGCCCGGCCGCCCGGGAAGCGAGAGCGGAAGAACCGGCCTGCCCGGAGCGGTGCGTCAGGGGCGGTGCGTCAGGGGCGGTGGCGGCGGGCGTCGGTGAGGCCGATGAGCAGGAAGGCGGTGGAGACCGCGGCCGCGCTGCCCGCGGCGGCGGCGACGCGCGGGGCGAGCGGGCCGCCACCGGAGAGCAGGATGGAGGCGGCGCCCAGCGAGGCGATCGCCAGGCCGACCAGCAGCCAGCCGAGCAGCGCGCGGGCGGCGGGGCGCGGGGAGCGGGGCACCGGGTTCGGGTCGAGCAGTGCCCAGCGGGCGGCGTCCTCACGCCGCTCGGCCCGGCCCTGAAGGTGGGCGCGGACCCGCAGGATGACGCCGGCGACCAGGCCGGCCAGCGCGAGCTGGGCGGCGGGCTGCCAGGCCGGGACGGCCAGCAGCAGCCCGCCAGAAAGGGCCAGGCAGGCCCACCACACCACGCAGGCGGCCGCGGCGGTGCGGGCCGAGTGGGGGCGGTCCTCGCCGGCCTGGAGGTCGGCGATGGCGGGCAGGTACCAGACGCAGCCGGACGCGGTGATCGCGGCGGTGCCGATGGCGAGAACGATGTGGGACATGGTGCCGTCTACTCCTCAGCCGGAGACGGAAGGGGGAGCCGCTCCCGCCCGCCCGGGGGCAGCGACGCGGGCGGGAGCGGCGTTCGGGGGGGGCG
>NZ_JBFBDO010000160.1:0-12176 GCF_040683335.1 Kitasatospora sp. NPDC093806 | reverse complement strand
GCCGCCGGCCCGGGCGGCGTCCACCAGGGCGGCGTGGCCGGGGCCGTCGAGCCGCCAGCTGACGGCCTCGCCGGGGCCGGCGTCGGTGCCGGCCCGGGCGCCGCCGGGCAGCACCGGGTCGGTGGCCGCGGCCCACCGGGGGCCGTGGAACCCGGCCGCCCGGGCGACGAGTTCGGGATCGGCGGCCGGCGCCCCGAAGGCCTCGCCACCCGCGGACAGAGCCGGCCCGCCACCCAGCGCGGCGGCGTACGCGGCGGCCAGGTCGGCGGCCAGCACGTCCTTGGAGTTGCCGTCGAACACCGCGTGGTGCGCCACCACCAGCAGCTCGGCGGCCCCGCCGGGCCGCTGGTGCAGGGTGAAGCGGGCGAGCGGCCCGGTGGCCAGGTCGAACGGGAGGGCGACCTCCTCGGCGAGCCGCTTGGCGAGCGCCTCGCCGGTGTCGGCGGCCGTGTCGACGACGTCGAGGGCGGGCGTCCGCCCGGCCGGGACCCGGCGCAGCCCGCCGTCCCGTTCCACCAGGGCCGAGCCGAGCGCCGGGTGGCGGGCGACGGTCGCGGCGACGGCCCGGCCCAGGGCGTCGGTGTCGATCCGGTCGAAGGCGAACCGCAGCGCGAGGTGGAAGACCTCGGGGACGTGGGTGAGCCGGTCGGTCAGCCAGATCCCGTACTGGGCGGCGGTGGCGGGCCCGCCGGGGTCCGTCGCGTGCGCTGGTTCCCCGGGGGTGGCTGCGGGGTCGGGCCGGCTGGGGGAGTCGGACATGGTGGGCTCGATTCGGGAGTCGGGGACGGAGCTGCGGGGCACCCGTCCGGGCGGTGGCCGTGGCGGCGCGGGCGGCGCGGCACGGTGCGGCTCGGACGGCGCGGCTGCCGAGGGTGGCCGGCCCGCCCCGAGGGCCGGTCGGCAGGGCGCTGTGGCACGGCCTGACCCGACTCCCAGGTTTCCCCCCTGATGCGTCAGGTGATCCGATCCTCTACCCCCGTACGAAGATCATTGGCCTGGACCTGCCGAGAGATTTCCACAGACCACATGCCTCGTCAAGGGTTGTCCACGACCTGGCCGGTGCCTGCCGACGGTTCGTCAACTACCTTCCCGGTCAAGGGGCCTGAGGTCTGACATGCACCGGTCGCAAGCGGGCCCGCAGGAGGGGGTGATTCCGGCCGAGTTGTCTGTACAGCTCTGGGTTCACTGTCCGTCATCGAGTCGCCATCGAACTCCCCGCTCCCGGCCATCTGGGGGCCTTACACATAACGGGTCTGGACCGAGAGGTCCGGCGATCCCCCCAGCCCTGTACAAGGAGCCACCCCCCGATGAGTCCGAAGCCCGAACTGTCGCGCCGCACCCTGCTCGGCGGCGCGGCGGCCGCCGCGGTGCTGTCCGCCCTCCCGCTGAGCGTGCGCGAGGCGCTCGCCGCACCGGCCCGGCCCGGCCGGCTGGCGGACATCCAGCACGTCGTGGTCTTCATGCAGGAGAACCGCTCCTTCGACCACTACTTCGGCACCCTGGCCGGCGTCCGCGGCTTCGGCGACCGGACGGCGGTGCGCGGCGTCAACGGCCGCTCGGTCTTCCACCAGCCGGACCCGGCCCGCAAGGAGGGCCACCTGCTGCCCTTCCCGATGAACGCCGCCCACACCAGCGCCTACCAGCAGGGCGCCCCCGCCTTCGGCTTCGTCGACTCGATGAAGGCGTGGAACGACGGCCTCGCCGACGGCTCGGTCACCCGGCGCTCCGGCGGCTGGCTCGGCCAGGGCTACTACGACGCCGCCGACATGCCGTTCTACCACGCGCTCGCCTCGGTGTTCACCACCTGTGACGCCTACTACGCGTCGGTGCAGTGCAACACCAACACCAACCGCGACCACCTGATGACCGGCACCAGCGGCGGCACCGTCCGGGACACCCCGGTCACCGACAACACCGAGATCCCGGCCGGCTACGAGTGGACCACCTACGCCGAGCGCCTGGAGAAGGCGGGCGTCAGCTGGCGGACCTACCAGGCGCTGGACAACTTCGACGACAACGCGCTCGCCTGGTTCGCGCCCTTCGTCAAGGCCAAGCCCGGCGAGCCGCTGTACGAGCGCGGCATCCGCGCGGTCGGCGACCCGGCGAAGAAGAACGATCCGTTCGCGATGGGCGACGCCCTGGTCGAGGCCTTCGCCGCCGACGTCCAGGCCGACAAGCTGCCGCAGGTCTCCTGGATCGTCGCCCCCGAGGCGCTCTCCGAGCACGCCAACTGGGCGCCGCCGAACGGCGAGCACCTCACCGCCCGGCTGCTGGCCGCGCTGGCGGCCAAGCCCGAGGTGTGGGAGAAGACCGTCTTCATCCTCAACTACGACGAGCACGGCGGCTTCTTCGACCACCACCTGCCGCCCGTCCCGCCGCTGGCCGCCGGCCGCGGCAAGTCCACCGTGCCGGTCGACGGCGAGGTGGTGGTCCGGGTGAGCAAGGGCGGCGCCACCTACCACCGGGTGGTCAGCCAGGACGGCAAGTACCGGGTGAAGGCCGCCGACGGCTCGCTGACCTGGTCCGACACCCTGCCCGCCGGGGAGAGCCTGGTCTCCGGCCCGTACCCGATGGGCCTCGGCGTCCGGGTGCCGATGGTCGTCGTCTCGCCCTGGACCCGCGGCGGCGTGGTCGACTCCACCGTCTACGACCACACCTCGGTGCTGCGCTTCCTGGAGCAGCGCTTCGGCGTCCAGGAGCCCAACATCAGCCCCTGGCGGCGGGCGGTCTGCGGCGACCTCACCAACGTCTTCGACTTCTCCGGCCGCGACCCGCGCTGGCCGCAGCTGCCGGACACCGCCGGCAACCGGCAGAAGGTCGTCGACACCGGCAAGCTGCCCGCCCCCACCGTGCCCAGCCCGCAGGTCTTCCCGCAGCAGCAGCGCGGCACCCGGGCCGCCCGCCCGGCGCCCTACGACCTGCTGGTCAAGCCGCGGCTCAAGGGCGACCAGCTGACCCTCGACCTCATCAACCAGGGCCGGCAGGCCGCCGTCTTCGCGGTCTACCCGGCGCCCGGCACCGCCCCCCGGCACTACACCGTCGGCGCCAAGTCCCGCCTCTCCGACGTCTGGACGGTCGGCCCGGACGGCTACGACCTGCGGGTGCACGGCCCGGCCGGCGCGCTCTGGCACCTGCGCGGCGACACCGCCTCGGCGTACGAGGTCTCGCTCTCCGAGGAGCAGGACGGCAAGGTGCTGGAGGTGGACGTGATCAACCGCTCGCGCACCGCGCAGACCTTCCTGGTCGGCGACCTGGCCTACGGCGACGGGCTGCGCGAGGTCCGGGTCGCGGCCGGGGACGACAAGACCGTCAACCTCAAGGTCGGCCCCGAGGGCTGGTACGACGTCGCGGTGAGCGTCCGCGGCGAGCTCGGCTTCCGCCGCCGGATCGCCGGGCGCTTCCCGTGGGACGGCGAGCACCTGCTCACCGACCCGGCGATGGGCCTGGCCGACCCGCTGGCCCTGGACGTCGCGCTCAAGGCCGCCTCGCCGACCATCGACGAGGCGATCCTGCTGCCCGGCCGCCCGGCCCGGGTCACCGCCCGCTTCACCGCCACCGCCGCGCTGACCGCCGTCGAGGCGCAGCCGGTGGTCCCAGCAGGCTGGACGGTCGCCGCCGTCACCGCGCCGCCCGCCGCGCTGGCCGCCGGGGCCACCGCCACCGCCGAGTGGGACGTCACCCCGCCCGCGCAGCTGCCGGACGGCGCCACCCACCGGATCCTGGTCACCGCCCGGGCGCAGGCCGGCGACCGGTTCGCGCTGGCCGACGGCGAACTCGCCGCCCGCACCGCGCCGGTGATGGCCGGCCACCTGCTCGGCGAGGACTTCGAGTCGCTGGCCGGGGCGCTCCAGCCGCTCGGCGGGGTGCTCGGCTGGACCGCCACGGCCCCGCAGGGCTGGTCGGTGGTCAACGCGCCGGCCATGCCGCAGGGCACCGTCCGGCTCCAGGGCTGGACCTTCCACACCAAGCGCGCCTGGTCCACCCCGGCCGGCCAGGACCGGGGCAACTTCACCCGCGGCCTCGGCGTCCTGGCGGTGGCCGACCCGGACGACTGGGACGACACCGGCTCGCCGTCCCGCAAGGGCGTCTTCGACTCGACCCTGGTCTCGCCCGCCGTGCCCGTCCCGGCCGGTGCGGCCACCCTGCACCTGGCCTTCGACTCGCACTACCGGCAGGAGGCCCCGCAGAAGGCCTCGGTCACCGCGGTCTTCGACAACGGCGCCGAGACCCGGCTGGTGTTCTACAGCTCCGACGCGACCGGCAACGACAACGCCGGCAAGGACGTCCAGAACGCCTTCGTCACCCGGCAGTTCGCCGTCCCGGCCGGCGTCCGGACGGTCACCCTGAAGTTCCGGATGTACGACGCCGGCAACAACTGGTACTGGGCCGTCGACCACGTCCGCCTGGACGTCAAGCCGATCACCGGCTGATCCGATGTGCCGCCCGCCCGTGCCCCCACCCCTCCGGGGGCGCGGGCGGGCCGCGCGCCCGGGGCGCACCGGGGAGCCGGGCGAGTGCCCCGCGCGCCGGTGCCGTGGGCCTTCCGGAGCGACGCCCCGGCGGACACCCTGGTGCGGCCGGTCCCGGGGCGCCACCGGCACCCACGGGAGCACCGGGAAACCGCAGGTCGACGGATGTACGCACACGAGGGGGCGCACCATGGGGGAGCTGGCGGCGGGCGGCAGAGTCGGGCGGCCGGGCTACGGGCCGGTGCCGTTCGAGGGCGGGTCGGGCCCGGTCACCGAGACGGTCCTGATCAGCGGCGAGACCTTCGGGCCGCGCGAGGTGACGGTCAGTGTGCGCGGCGGCCGCGCGTACTTCGAGGGGGACATCGACCTCGGCCCGATCGAGGAGCTGCGCGCGGCGGCCGCCGCCGGCGCCGACGGGCCCGAGGGCGCGGTGGTGGTGACCGGCGCGGGCGTGCGCTGGCCGGACGGCGTCGTCCCGTACGTCATCGACTCCTCGCTGACCAGCAGCACCACCGTGCCGGCCGCGATCCGGCACTGGAACGAGCGCACCCCGGTCCGGCTGGTGCCCCGGGACGCCCGGCGCCACCCCGACTACGTGCGGTTCACCGTCTCCACCGACCCCGGGGTGGGCGGCTCCTCCCCGGTCGGACACGGGCGCGGCGAGCGGCGGATCTCGATCAACCCGAGCGGCAGCAACACCGGGACGGTCATCCACGAGATAGGGCACAGCGTCGGCCTCTGGCACGAGCAGAGCCGCGAGGACCGGGACGCCTACGTCACCGTCCACCTGGAGAACGTGCAGCCCGGCCGGGAGGGCAACTTCAACCAGCACATCAGCGACGGCGACGACGTCGGCCCGTACGACTACGGCTCGATCATGCACTACCCCGCCGACGCCTTCACCAACGGCCACGGCGACACCATCGTGCCGCGCCGCCCGGGCGTGACCATCGGCCAGCGCACCACCCTCTCGCGCGGCGACGTCGAGGCCGCCTACGCGATGTACGCCCCGGACCCGCTGCCCGGCCCGGCGCTCGCCGAGGGCACCTGGCAGACCATCCGGTCCGGTCACCGGCTGGTCCCGCTGGTGGGCGGCCGGGTCCTGGACTGGGAGCCCGCGAGCGGCGGGTACCGGGTCTGGCGCTACGACCCGACGGCGACCGGCGACCCGTTCCCCGGCGACCCGGTGGCCGCCGGCACCTGGCAGACCATCCGGACCGGCCACGAGCTCCTCCCGCTCACCGCCGACCGGGTGCTGGACTGGGAACCGGCCACCGGCGGGTACCGGGTCTGGCGCTACGACCCGGCTGCCACCGGCGACCCGTTCCCCGGCGACCCGGTCGCCTCCGGCACCTGGCAGACCATCCGGTCCGGGCACCGGCTGCTCCCGCTGGTGGGCGGCCGCGTCCTGGACTGGGAGCCCGCGAGCGGCGGCTACCGGGTCTGGCGCTACGACCCGACGGCGACCGGCGACCCGTTCCCCGGCGACCCGGTGGTCTCCGGCACCTGGCGGACCATCCGGACCGGCCACGAGCTCGTCGCGCTCTCGGCGGACCGGGTGCTGGACTGGGAGCCCGCGAACGGCGGCTACCGGGTCTGGGCCTACGACCCGACGCTCACCGGCGCCGTCGACCCGCTGCCCGGCGCGCCCACCACCCGGGGCAGCTGGGCCTCGGTGCGCACCGGGCACGAGCTGCTGGTGCTGCCCGGCGGCGCGGCGGCGCTCGACTGGGAGGCGGGCAGCGGACACTTCCGGGTGTGGCGCATCAGGTGACGGAGCCGCTGACGGTCCGGATCACCGGCGGCCCCGCAGGCGGCCCCGGGACCGCCGGTGGCCCCGCGACCGCCGGTGCCGGTTGGTGGCTGGTGGTCCGGATCGTCGACGCGAGCCTCGCCGACGCCGCCACCCCCGTGCTCACCGCCGCCGTCCGCGCGGTCGACACGCCGGACGGCGCCGTGGTCGAGCTGGCGCGCCGAGGTCCAGGCGCACGCCCGCCGCCGTTCGGCCGGCGCGCCCGCGCCCGGCCCGCAGGAGCAGCTGCGGGTCGGCGACCTCTTCTCGACCGTCGCCGTCCCGCTGCCCGCCCCGCCGACGGGCGCCGGCCGCTGGGAGGTGGAGGTCCCGGTCCGCCCGGTCGGCGAGTGAGCCGATGGACGTCCCCACCGGAACCTCTCCACCGTCAAGTCTCTCGACCATCGAGAGATATGATCCGGGCTGTCCGTCACCCCCGCCCCTGTCCGGAGGGCGCCCGCCATGCCCGCTGACCGTCCCGCCCCCACCCCCGCGCCCGCGCGCCCCGCCGGCCGCCGCCGCGCCCGGCTGCTGGTCCCGCTCGCGCTGCTGGTCGTCTGGCTCGGCCTCGGCGGGGCCTTCGGCTCGTACGCCGGCCGGCTCGGCGAGGTCTCCACCAACGACCGGGCCGCCTTCCTGCCGCGCAGCGCCGAGTCCACCGAGACCGCCCGGCTCGGCGCCGGCTTCCGGGCCGGCGACACCCTGCCGCTGATCGTCGTCTGGGAGAGCCGGACCGGCCCCGTCGACGAGGCCCGCCGGGCCGCCGCCGAACAGGCCCTGCACGCCGCCGCCGCACTCCCCGGCGCCACCGGACGGGTCTCGCCCGCCGTCCCCGCCGCCGACGGACGGGCCCTGCAGGGCGTCGTCCAGCTCCGCGCCGACCTCGGCCGCGCGACCGGCGACACCGTCCACGCCGTCCGCGACCTCGCCACCCGGGTCCCCGACAGCACCGTCGGCCTGGCCGGACCGGCCGCGATCCTCACCGACCTCGGCGGCGCCTTCGCCGGCATCGACGGCCTGCTGCTCGGCGTGGCGCTCGGCGTCGTCCTGCTGATCCTGCTCGCCGTCTACCGCGCCGTGCTGCTGCCGCTGCTCGTCATCCTCGGCGCGGTCTTCGCCCTCGGCATCGCCTGCGCCCTGGTCTACCTGCTCGCCGACCACGGCCTGGTCACCGTGGACGGCCAGGTCCAGGGCCTGCTGTCGATCCTGGTCATCGGCGCCGCCACCGACTACGGACTGCTGCTCTCCGCCCGGTTCCGCGAGGAGCTCCACCTGCACGGCGACCGCTTCGCCGCGATGCGCACCGCCTGGCGGCAGTCGGTCGAGCCGATCACCGCCTCCGGCGCCACCGTCGCCCTCGGCCTGCTGGTGCTGCTGCTCTCCGACCTCACCAACAACCGGGCGCTCGGCCCGGTCGGCGCGATCGGCATCTGCTGCGCGGTGCTCTCCGCGCTCACCTTCCTGCCCGCCGCCCTGGTGCTGGCCGGCCGGGCCGCCTACTGGCCGGCCCGCCCCGCCGCCGACGGACGCGCGCCCGTGCACGCGGCCTGGGGGCGGGTCGCGGAACTGGTCGCCCGCCGCCCGCGCGCCCTGTGGGCGGGCTGCCTGGCCGGACTGCTCGCGCTGGCCGCGCTCGCCCCGACGCTGGACGCCGGCGGGGTCCCGCAGACCGAACTGTTCGTCAAGGCCCAGCCCTCGGTGGCCGGCCAGCGGCTGCTCTCCGCGCACTTCCCCGGCGGCAGCGGCAACCCCGCCGTGGTGATCGCCGCCGCCGGGCAGGCCGTCCACCACCAGCGGCGGGCCGCCCGGCGCCCCGGCGGTGGTGGTGGACGGCCGGATCCGGCTGGAGGCGACGCTCACCGACCCGGCCGACAGCGACGCGGCGATCGCCACGGTGCGCCGGCTGCGGCCGGCGGTGCACGAGGTGCCCGGCGCGGACGCGCTGGTCGGCGGGTACACCGCGCAGCAGGACGACACCCGCACCACCGCCGCCCGCGACCGCACCCTGATCACCCCCGTGGTGCTGCTCTGCGTGCTCGCCGTGCTGGTCCTGCTGCTGCGCTCGCTGCTCGCGCCGGTGCTGCTCGCCGCCACCGTCGCGCTCTCCTACCTGGCGACGCTCGGCGTCAGCGCGGTGGTCTTCCCGTACGTGTTCGGCTTCTCCGCCGTGGACCCCTCGGTGCCGCTGTACGGGTACGTGTTCCTGGTCGCGCTGGGCGTCGACTACAACATCTTCCTGATGACCCGGGTCCGCGAGGAGGCCCTGCGGGTCGGCACCCGCGAGGGAGTGCTGCGCGGGCTGACCGCCACCGGCGGGGTGATCACCTCGGCGGGCGTGGTGCTGGCCGCGACCTTCGCCGCGCTCGGCGTGATCCCGCTGGCCTTCCTCGCCCAGATCGCCTTCATCGTGGCGTTCGGCGTGCTGCTGGACACCCTGCTGGTGCGTTCGCTGCTGGTGCCCGCGCTGGTCCGGGACCTCGGCGACCGGGTCTGGTGGCCCGCCCGGACCGGCCGCTCGGCCGTCCGTCCGACGGCCCCGGAGCCGGCCGGCGAGCACGTCTGACCGGCCCGGTCCGGCCCGTTAGGCTGAACGGGTAAGCACACCGCCGTACGCGACCGGAGAAGACGCCTTGTCGGAGCAGCAGGGGGCACCGGTCGAACGGGAGCCGGGGCCGTCGCCACTGGACCTGGGCCTGGACCCGGACCGGGAGTCCGCCGGCACCCCGGCGCTCGGGCGGCTGCTCCAGGACCTCGCCTCCGAGATGCACCTGCTCGGCCACGGCTTCGCCGCCGCCAGCGGGCTGCACACCACCGACGTCCAGGCCCTGCTCGCGATCATGCGCGCGGCGCCGGGCGCGCCGGGCGGTGCGGGTGCGGCGGGCGCTGCAGGCACGGCGGGCGGGATCACGCCGGGGCGGCTCGGCGAGGAGCTCGGCCTCTCCTCGGGGGCCGTCACCGCCGTGCTGGACCGGCTGGAGCGGGCCGGCCACATCCGCCGCGCCCGGGACGCCGCCGACCGGCGCCTGGTCCTGGTGCACTACCTCCCCGGCGCCGGGCGGATGGCGGCCGACTGGTTCGCCCCGGTCGCCCGCCGGACCGAGGCGGTGCGCGCCGAGTTCTCCCCGGCCGAGCTGGCCGCCGTGGCCCGCTTCCTCGGCCGGGTCACCGGCGAGCTGGAGGAACTGCGCCGCTCCCGCTGACCGGGGCGCGCGGGGCGCTGTGTTGTCGGACGGCTGTTCGCCGGGACAGGCCCTTGGTCCCGGTTTTTCATCCCCTTGGCCCCTGGTGGATCGCCCGGTCGGGGGAGATGCTCCTGATACAACCGGTCGGACGTCAGGGCTCCGGTCGGACGGCGTTCGCGGACGAGGTGAACCGGCGTGCGGCATGCCACCGTCGAATCAGTGATGACCAGTCCCGTGGTCCGGGTCGCTCCCGAGACCGGCTTCCGGGAGATCGTCGCGCTGCTGACCGACTACGACATCACCGGCGTGCCGGTGGTGGACGCGGACGGCCGGCCGCTCGGCATCGTCTCGGAGGCGGACCTGCTGCTCACCCTGGCCGCCCAGGAGGACCAGGGGACCCTGCTGCCCCCGCCGGAGCTCTCCCGGACCGGCCCGGGCGGCGCCGTGACCGCCGCCGACCTGATGACCGGCCCGGCGGTCTGCACCACCCCCGGCACCAGCGTGGTGGCGGCGGCCCGGCTGATGAGCCGGCACGGGGTGAAGCGGCTGCCGGTGCTGGACGAGGACGGCCGGGTCTTCGCCATGGTCAGCCGGGGCGACCTGCTCCGGGTGTTCCTGCGCGAGGACCGGGCGATCCGCCGGGAGATCGTCGAGGAGGTGCTCGGCCGGGTCGAGGGCGTGAGCCCCGCCGAGGTGGGCGTCGAGGTCGAGCAGGGCCGGGTGGTGCTCAGCGGGACCGTGCCCGAGCCGCACCTCGTCCCGATCGTGCTGAACCTCTGCCGCTCGGTCGACGGCGTGGTGTCGGTGACCGACCGGCTGAGCGCGGAGACCTTCGGCGGCGAGGGCCCGCCGGACCAGGACCAGGACCAGGACCGGGACCCGGCCGACGACGGCGCGGGTGACGGGAGCGAGGGCGACGGCGGGGGCGTGCGCGCCGGGTCAGCGGACGGGCGCGCACCCCGACCGGGCCGCCGCGCGCGCCCGGCGGCCCGCCTGGACCCGGAGGATCCGGTTCGAATATCGCTCTGTGTGTCGGGTATATCACTCGACGTGTGCGGCGGTAGTGGGCCGCCGCGACGCCGGGCTCGGGGAGGCAGCCGTGGCCGTCGTGTTCGACGCCGACTTCACATCGACCAGCCAGTGGACCGCGGGGCGCAGCAGCGCCTATCCCCGGATGGGCCCGACCAACCGGGGCGACCACAAGCTCGACTTCCTCAGCCGCGCCTACTGCCCGGGCGGCGTCTTCGCCGCCACCCGGCGGCACGGCGGGGAGCTGTGGAGCTGCAACCTGCTGACCACCGAGGGCAGCCCGCAGGGCTTCCAGGTGCGCACCGGCGACGTCCTGACCGCGCGGGTCACCCTCCCCGTCGAGCTGGGGGCCTGGCCCGCGATCTGGACCTGGCGGGACGGCGGCAACGAGATCGACGTCTTCGAGTACCACCCCGACCAGCCGGACCTGCTGGAGATCTCCAACCACGTCCGGGGCGGCTACCGGTACTGGCACGGGGCCGAGGCCGGGATAGCCGCCGGCGCGACCTTCGACCTGCGGGCGGTGTTCGGCGCGCACTCGGTGGACTGGTTCGTCGACGACACCCTGGTCCACGCGGACCGGCGGGGCGTCGGCGCGGGCTGGCACGCCTACCTGATCGTCAACATCTCGGTCTCCGACGGCACCTACCACGACCGGCCGCCGGTCTACGGTCCGGACCGGCTCAGCTGGGTCTGCCACAGCCTCCGGGTGGAGCGGGGCGGCCCGTACGGCGGGTGATCAGCCGCGGTGGCGCGCGTGCTCGTCCCCGGGCGGCGGGAACATCGCCGTGATCAGGCCGCGCGGGCCGGAGCGCTGGAACCAGACCACCCGGCGGTGCGGGCCGATGTGCGCGGGGTGCGTCACGTACAGGTCGTCGTGCGGGGCGCCCTCGTTGCCGGGGGCGAGCGCGGCGTCCACGGCTTGGGCGGCGATGCCGCGCAGCAGCGCGTGGGCGGTCGCGGCGGCCGCGGCGGGCACGATGGCGAGGGCGGTGAGCTCGAACCAGAGCGCCGTCTCGACGTAGCTCACGGGGGAGTGGCGCAGGGCCGCGTGCGGCTGCCGGTCCTGGTAGTGGAGCAGTACCCCGGCCGCGACGAGCCGCTCGCGGTCGTCGGCCGGCGGGTGGTGGTTCATGGGGCGAACGGTACCCCGACCGGTGCGGGCGTTCGGCGGCCCGGGGCTTTCCCGGGTGGCCGGCCGCCCGCCCGCGTATGCTCCGGCTCCTTGTGCCGCTCGGTTCGATTCCTCGCGGGGCTCCGACCGCTTCCTCACGCCGCTCCGACCGGCGCGGGCGCACGATGGTGGTGAGGCACCGATCTCCCCGGCGCGGTCCGGCCGGGGCGGTGAGGAGGTCGTGATGAGGCACTGGTACGGCCATGGCTACGGCCATGGGATGAGCGCCTGGGGCATCGGCCTGCTGGCGTTCGGGATGCTGCTGGTCCTGCTGGCGCTGGTGGCGGTCGCGGTGTTCCTGGTCCGCCAGTCGCGGACGCCCGCGCCGCCGCCGAAGGGCCCGTGGGCCGGCGGCGGGCCGGTCGCACCGCACGCGCCGCCTCCGCCGCCCCCGCCGCTGCCCGAGCAGCTCCTGGCGGAGCGGTTCGCGCGGGGCGAGATCGACGCCGAGGAGTACCGGCCGGCGGAGCGGGCGGCGGCCCGGACCCCGGGCCGTGGCCCGCCGAACGCAGCACGTCCAGCCGGTGCCG